>PIVZ01001280.1 GCA_003354045.1 bacterium | reverse complement strand
TCGCGCATCATTCGGCTTTTGGTTGAGCACGTCGAGTACGACGGCGAGAAGGGCACCGTCTCCGTCGTGTTCAGTCCCGGCGGGATCAAGGCCTTGGCACACGAGGCAACGGAGGACGCAGCATGAACATGGAGGTCACAACGGGCGGCGACGGCCGGGTCACGGCGCAGGCCACCGTCCACTTCGCTCGGGCACGCCGTGGAAGGAAGGAAATGCGGCCGGGTAAGGCGCCGCTCCCGCCCACAAGGCTCGTAACCGGCCGAGTGCCTCGCATCGCCCGGCTGATGGCGCTCGCAATCCGGATGCGCCGGCTCATTGATTCGGGCGAGGTCCGCGACTATGCCAAACTCGCCCGACTCGGACACGTCAGCCGCGCCCGCGTCACGCAGATCATGAATCTGACGCTTCTGGCGCCGGATATCCAGGAGGACATCCTGTTCCAGCCACTCGTCGAGGTCGGCCGCGACCCGATCCGGGAACTCCAGCTTCGGCCCATCACCCTCGTGCCGGATTGGCGCAAGCAGCGGCGGATGTGGAAAGCGCTGACTGACGCCGACCCGGCCTCCCCGTCACACGGTTAAGCCACTACGCCCCCCGGGGCGGCAATTCGCAGCCAATTCGGTTAACATCTTGCCTTGCCTGATCCGACCGGGCGCGCCGGGTAGCAGGCCAGTTCAAGTGGGTTTGCCCCACCTCAGCTGCGAGGATTGATGTCGATCTGAGGGTGGCGAGCCAACGATGTACGATCGAG
>PIVZ01000615.1 GCA_003354045.1 bacterium | reverse complement strand
TGCTCGCTCTCTACGACTATCCGGACGAGGTGCGGCAGTTCCAGGCTCGGTTCAACGACTACATGATCGACCTGTCACGCAGGACCGTTGCCGCCGGAGCCGACGTGATTCTGATCTACGACGACTATGGCATGAGCGGCGCTCCCCTTACCTCGGTGGAGATGTGGAAGGAGTTCACTTACCCGCACCTCAAGAAGCACGTCGAGGCCATCCATGAGGCAGGCGCACTGGCAATGCTTCATTCCTGCGGGTATCAGATGCCGTTCTTGCCCTACTATGTCGAAGCCGAGGTTGACATCCTGCAGAGCCTGCAGCCCAAAGCCGGGAACGATTTCGCAACCGTTCACGCCGAGTTTGGAGACCGGCTGACCTTTGCCACCGGGGTAGACGTCCAGCGAGGGGAGATGATGACTCCCCACGAGCTGCGCGAAGACATCGTTCAGGCTTATCGCATCGGCGGACGGAACGGGCACCACATCCTGGGTTATACGCACCTGCTTCAGTACACGATGCCTGCCGAAAACGTTGCAGTCATTCTCCAAACCGTGCGCGACATCCAAGCGGGCGTCTACGACTGACGCGGGCAGCCTCGATCCGACGTCAACTACACGGCTTTGACGAAGCGTACGGCCGCCTGGAGCTACCTCCAGCGTCTGATCAACGGACAATCTGTTAGCTTGGAGGAGCCGGTGGATGCTTGACATCGACACGCCCCGGCTCCGCCGACTCCATTTGCGCCATGAGTCGCTCGACGTCCTCGCTCCCGATCGTCTTGATTGCCTGCGCGACCGCCGCATCGGCCGTCGCCGCATCTACAGTGATGACCAACTCGTGCCCACGGGCCGTAAGACTGTCTGCCCACCACGCATTTCCCGTGAACCCTGGAAGTATCCACAGCCCGAAGCGGCCGGCCGCCAACCCCAACATCAGAACGCCCTGAAACGCCGGATCCGATGATTCTCTGGCCGCCTGTTCCACGAACGACAACATCGCGTACGCCAGGGTCCAAAGCGCCGCGTACATCCACAGTCTCTTGGCCAGAAGCCACAGGACTCCGAACGCAAAGGCTGGCCATGAGAATCCACACTTGACGGTCTGGAAGCCTCGCGATGGACGTCGAAATACTTTGAAAGTCTTCATGGTTGCGGCCGGGTCAAGGATCACGCTCAGCGAGCCAGATAGTATGGACTCCGCCTTTACCCTCGTGCGATCGCACCCGCGACTGCTTCATCTTGAAACCTACCTTTCGCAGACGTTCCGTGAAGTCGCGGTTAGGACCGGCAGACCACACGGCCAACATTCCCTTTGGCCGCAGCGCTATGTAGCAGGCCGTCAGACCATCTAGAGTGTATAGCCAATCATTCTTCTTGCGGGTGAAACCCTCGGGGCCATTATCGACATCGAGCAAGATTGCATCATAGGCTTGCCGTTCCGCCCTCAGAATCTTGGCGACGTCGCTCTCGCGAACCGTGGTCCGCTCATCTCGTAGCGGATGGCCCGCATGCTCCCCAAGAGAGCCTCGGTTCCACTCAACCACTGCCGGTATCAGCTCGGCCACCACCACCTGCGCATTGGTACCAAGGTGGCGCAGCGCTGCGGCCAGCGTAAAGCCCATTCCCAGGCCACCAATCAGCACACGGGGCTGAGAACGACCGGCGATCTTGGCGCACGCAAGTTCGGCCAGCGCATCCTCGGAGTCATGAGCCCGAGTGTCCATCAGTACACCACCGCCCACGATGCTGATCAAAAAGTCAGCATCGTGCTGGGAGAGCTGAAGTTCGCCACCGTCACCCGGTATCTGTGCAGTATCGAGTAGTGTCCAGGGAATCATTGATATGTCTCGCACAGCGGGACGAGGGCCGAAGAGTTTACAAGAGGGATTGGCAAAGTGAATCTCACAAGCGGGTAGGGCAAACAAGCGGCCACCACTCGTAGAGTGCGATACAATCGGAGCGCTCGCTGCAACGGGAACGAGCTATGGGGGTATGTATGAGCTTCGGTGTTTGGGAGAAGGCACGGGAGCTGGCGCAAAAGACGCCGGCAGCACGCCATCGGGGTATCGATTTTCTGCGCGCTGCGTCGATCATCGTGGTCGTCCTCGGACACTGGGTGATGGCGGCTCCTTGGGTGGACGAGCAGGGATCGCATATCGAGCACATGCTCGGACACCAGCCATGGACGCAGTGGCTGACCTGGGGACTGCAAGTGATGCCCGTGTTCTTCGTTGTTGGCGGCTACTCCAACGGAATCTCTTGGGATGCGGCAAGGCGCGATGCTCGTCCGTGGAACGAGTGGTTGGCAGGACGACTCGGCCGGCTGCTCAAGCCGGTGCTCCCATTGATATTGTTCTGGGGTGTCGGCGGCGTTCTCGCCGTATCCCTCGGTGTGCCGGTGGCGATGGTCAAGATCGCCTCACAGATTGCGCTCATACCGACCTGGTTTCTTGCGGTCTACGTGATGGTTATCCTCTTGGTTCCTGTGGCGCGCTCTGCCTGGGATCGCTTTGGGATGGCGTCGGTGTGGGTTCCAGCAGTCGCGGCGGCATGTGTCGATCTGGCCTACTTCGGTTTTGATCTTCGCAGCTTGGGCTGGGTGAACTATCTGTTCGTGTGGGGTGCGGTACATCAACTCGGATTCGCGTGGCTCGACGGACGAGTTACTTCCACATCGCGGGCCGTCATGTGGTGCGTCGGCGGGCTGCTCCTGTTGGCGGCAATGACCGAGTTTGGTCCTTGGCCGCGCAGCCTCGTGGGTGTGCCGGGTGAGGATGTGAGCAATACGACGCCACCGCACCTTCCGTTACTTGCGCTGGCAGCATTCCAGTTTGGCGCGGTCCGCCTGCTCGAAACCCGGCTGCGTGCCTGGCTGGAGGACGGGACGGCTTGGACGGGGACGGTTCTCATCAACGGGATGATCATGACGACCTTCCTGTGGCATAGCACGGTGATGATGCTTCTCTTTGGCGTGAGTATCTTGTTTGGCGGAACCGGGCTGCACGCCTACCCGGGTTCGGCAAACTGGTGGCTGCTCAAAAGTGCCTGGATAGGGGGCTTTGCGATTGTGCTCATACCCGTGGTGGCCGTGGCGTCGCGCTGGGAGCGACC
>PIVZ01001279.1 GCA_003354045.1 bacterium | reverse complement strand
GATTCCCCTGGCCAGCGGCAGGAAGAGCCCGGTCTTGACTCCGTTGTCCTTTTGAACGAAGACGCGATTTCTCTTCCGGCCCTCTTGGATCGTGATGTTGTCGAGGTTCCGGGTCTCTCCGCTGGGACGCACCTCGTAGAGTGCCTTCGCCAGGCGAGCCGCCATGGCCGGCGCATCGTCCAGTGAGGCACCTGACATCGATTCGCTGTAGATCAGCGAGCCGCCGTGGTGGTAGCGAGAGCAGCTGAGGTTGATCCGAGACTCGAGGCCCACCGCAGAGCACTCGAGGTACTCCTCCACGCCGAGTGCGGCCGCGGCGGCCTGGGGCGAGACAGCCTGCCGCAGGGCGGCGGCCGTCCTGTCGGGGCCGAGGACGCTGCGGCCCGAGACGGACTGACAGGCGTCTGTCACGAGTGCGCCGATCGCGTTGCTGGCACCGGACGTGATGTTGATTCCCGTGACGGGAAATACAGCAGTGTCGGCGGCCTGCACCGCAGAGGACGAGAGAATCGCAATCAGAACCGACAGGCAGTAGCGCAGCTTCATGTCTTCCTCCGTCGAAGGATCTGCTTCGATCGCCGTGCTTCGCCGCTTCGAGTTCGTGTGCCCAGTACTCTCCCCGCGAGTGCGGTCGGAGTGGAAAGGACGTCGTGGCGCGCGGCTATACGCAGAACGCAGATCTCGGAAGGGGGGTTGAGTGTGCCGAGGTGCGCACAAGCATACAAAGAAGCCCGACGCCGCACCAAGATTCA
>PIVZ01000614.1 GCA_003354045.1 bacterium | reverse complement strand
AAACCTCCCGAGGCCGAGAAGCACGGTGTTCTTCACTTACGGACCTCTCCCAACATGAATAGAACCGCTCGGCCAAAATGTGACGAGTACTCGACACATTCTTCCCGTTCGCGATGGGAAATTGCTCGCCGAATCTTCGCACCATGCCGACTAACCGGCCAGCACGGCGCCCCACACTCAGCCCCGCGGATGGGCCAAGTAGTCAGAACAGAGTCGGCAGGCTGCCGCTTACTCTACTCCGAACTGAAGCAACTCGACGGGCAGCCCGTTGCCGCCTCGCACTATGCAGGTATTGCCGTTGATCTTGAACGAACAGAACTTCGACGTAACGTCCAAGGAGGCCATACTCCCAAGCCAGAAACGGCCAATATTGTAATTGGTCGGATAGGTGGCCATGGACGAGACCGTCTTGGAAGTCCACTTGCCGGGGAGGCACTCCGATTTGGTGCCGCCCAAGAAGGTCACCATCTGAGCGCTGCCGTAGAACGCCCCGATCTGACCGCCTCGTAAGAAGTATGGACTGAAGCTCGTGCCCGTAGCCGGGTTCAGCGGGGGGGGGGGTCCCCACTCCCCACGGGCACGCAGCCTCGGCTGAACCCGCCACCGCGACGATACTCACCACCGCCGCAAGAAGCACCGAAACAATAGAACCTTTGATCATTGCATACCTCCCTGAACTCGAGTGCCATGGGCTTATAGCATAACGGTGAGCTGAGGGAACTGAGGCAAATCGCGGAGCGAATTCTCAACGTCAACGGGTATCTTCTGACAAGTTCTCGACACAACGGCCGAAGGAGGGTCGCGATCCAACGCAAGTAAGCAGACGAGCAGATTCTCGGCGCGAACGGGCAATCTCTGTACGAGTACTCCACAGGCGTGCCGCAAAGAAAGGAGCAGCCGAAGCACGTGGCCCGAGCCTTTCTTCAGTGCCGCCATAGGTCAATGATCTCTGTGCGGATGAGGTTTTTGGGAGGGAGTGCGTCAAGCAATGGATGAATTCGACTTCATCGTGATCGGCGGCGGCCCGGGTGGCTGTGTCACCACCTCGCGCCTGACCGAGAACTCGAACGTGAGTGTGGTCATGCTCGAAGCGGGACCCGACCGGCGGGGCTTCCTGGCCGACAACCTAGCCGTGGGCACGCTGGCCCTGACCCCGCGCAAGAGCAGCAACAACTGGGCCTTCGACTCCGTGCCCGACCCGGGCTTGAACAACCGTCGCGACTACCATCCGATCGGCCGCGGCCTGGGCGGCGGAACTTCGATCAACACCCTGGTGTACATGCGCGGACATCGGGCCGACTACGACGAATGGGCCACGCTGGGCAACCCGGGCTGGGGCTACACCGACGTGCTGCCGTATTTCAAGAAGCTGGAAAACAACCAGAACTTCCGCGACGAGTACCACGGCAACGACGGGCCAATGTGGGTCGAGAACCTGCGCACCGACAGCCCGTACCACGACGTCATCAAGCGGGCCTGCTCCGAGGCGGGCTGGCCCTACAACCCTGACTTCAACGGCGCCGCGCAGGACGGCTACAACACCGTGCAGGTTATGACGAAGAACGGTGAACGCTGGCACACAGGCAAGGGCTATATCCATCCGTATCTGGGTCGGCGACCCAACCTGCACCTGATGTGCGACACGCACTGCACCCGCGTGCTGTTCGACGGCAAGCGCGCGGTCGGCGCCGAGGTGCTGCAGGGTGGCCAGCGCCGCGTGCTGCGCGCGCGGCGCGAGGTAATCGTGTGCGGCGGCGGCGTCCTGTCGGCCAAGCTGCTGCTGCTGTCCGGCGTTGGCCCGGGAGCCGAGTTGCAGGCGATGGGCATCCCCGTGATCCATGACTCGCCGGCGGTGGGTAGGCATCTCGCCGACCACATCGACGCGGTGTTGGGCTATCACATCCCGGGTGACCCGAACCTGCTGGGCATCTCACCCACCGGAGCCCTCGCGGCCTGGCGCGCCTGGCGCCGCTGGAAGAAGGAGCGCCGCGGCATGCTGGCCACAAATTTCGCCGAAGTGTCCGTCTTCATGCGCATGGACCCGGACTCGCCGCGGCCTGAGATCCAGTCCGAGTTCGTCATCGCATTGGCCATGGACCACGGTCGCCAGATCTACTTCAAGCACGGTATCTCGATCCATGTCCTGCACCTCAATCCCAAGAGCACCGGCACTGTAAAGCTGGCATCGACCGATCCCCTGACCGACCCGCTGATCGACTTCCGCTATTTCTCGCACCCGGACGACCTGCCCATCCTCGTCAAGGGCATCAAGCGCACGGCAGAGATCATGCGCACGCCCACGTTCAGCAAGCTGGTCAAGCGCGACCTGATCACCGCGCACTGCCAAACCGACGAGGATTGGGCCCAGTTCGCGCGCAGCCAGGCCGGTACCAATTACCACCCGGTGAGCAGTTGCCGCATGGGGCCCACCCCCGCGGACAACGTCGTCGACGCCCGGCTGCGCGTGCACGGCATGCAGGGCCTGCGCGTGGTCGATAGTTCGATCATGCCCAGGATCTGTCGCGGCAACACGATGGCGCCGTCGATCATGATCGGAGAGAAGGGCGCGGACATGATCAAGGAAGACTGGCGCTGATGACCCTGGGCCCTCAGCCTCCGCCGTAGAGCGTCCTGAACTCACGATCTGTATCGAGAATCTTCTTGTCAACGCGCATCCCGTCGGCCCCTTCGGCCAGCAGTTTCTCAACGTCAACTGGAATAATCCGTACGAGTACGCGACAGCCGCGCCTGCAGAAGGACAGGTTACGGTGAGGGTCCCATAATTGAGGGGGCAAAGCCGCTCCCCCCTTCCACCGCAACGGCCAGCACCACCCGGCCGCAGTCACCGAAAGGGAACTCGGCGCTGAAGCAACCGATCTTCACATCCGGGACCTCTCCCGCAAAGCTGCCGTCGCCTATGTAATCGGCATCCTCGTCGGCCATGCGGTCCAGGATCATGATCAGCCGGTACCAGGCGCGGTGGACCAGGCGGGAACAAATCGGCTTGCCCTGTCCAGGTAGTAAGCGCCCCATCGAATCGAAGTAGATAGCCTCTCCGGCCGCGTGACCGCTCAGGCAGGCCTTGGACTCTACGATCGTTACGGCGA
>PIVZ01001278.1 GCA_003354045.1 bacterium | reverse complement strand
GGATCCCGATCAGGACCGAAAGACCCGCGCGCTGCTGGAATCGCTCACGACGAAGCTCGTAGGCACCGTCCGCGACGCCGGACAGGAACTCGAGGTACTTGGCACGGTGCGTTTTGAGGAGTTGGTATTCCTCGGAACCGAGCACCACGCCGTGTCTGATCAGTAGCTTGTCCTTCTCGTACGTGCTGAGCGCCGGCTCGGTAGCCTCCTCGGCCTCCCGCATCCGAGCGACGGTGCGTGCCTGGTCGAACACGATCGTCGGCTGTTCCCGGAAGACGGCGAGGATGATCGCCTCCACCGTCGAATCGAGTTCGTGATAGCGGAGTCGTCGAGCTACGGCGTGGGCACTCCCACGCAGCGCCTTCTCATTCTCCTGCGGTACGAGATCCCGATGGAGCACCTTCGCCTCGGACGGCTCTCCCTCGCCTTGCGGCTTCAACAAAAGAACGTAGTCGGTCGTCGTCGTCGGCTCACGCGGCTCGCGTACGAGATCACGGACTACGTACTCGCTGTCGACCGGAAGCTTCTCGACCAGATCATTGAAATGCTGGGTGCCCGCATCGTTGGGCTGGTCCACCAGTTGCCGCAACCGTCCGTACGCCCGCTCATCCGCCGGCCAGGAACGTTCAGCCAGCGCCGTCGTGTACTCCTCGAACGTGTTCGCCGCCGCCGCCGCTTGATAGAGCGCCTTCAGGTCGGCACGCACGCGGTCGCCGATGGCGGATTGGAAGTTGTAGTAGCTAGCCGTGGCG
>PIVZ01001277.1 GCA_003354045.1 bacterium | reverse complement strand
GTCCACAGCATCGGCCTCTACGAGCTTTCGGAGCCGCTCAAGAACTACTTTGCCGACTTCCCACACGTGAACGTCTATCTCGAGTACGACCGGGCCAGCCACGTCTACGAGCAGGTGCTTCGCGGCAACGTCGATCTCGGAATCGTCGCCTATCCGACCGCACGAGCTCAGATCACGGTGCTGGACTTTCGCACCGACCGCTTGGTGGCCGTGTGCTCGCCCGACCACTCACTGGCCGAGAAGCAACGGGTGTCGGTTGCCGAGCTCGACGGTGAGAAGTTCGTCGGTTTCGAGAAAGGCATCCCGACGCGTCTCGCGCTCGACCGCCTCTTCAATGACAAGCAGGTTACCGTGCAGTACGTGGCCGAGCTCGACAACATCGAGATGGTCAAGCGTCTCGTCGAGGTTGGCGCCGGAGTGGCGGTGGTACCCGAGAAAGCCTGCGCCAACGAAGTACACAGCGGAACGCTGATGAAGCTCGAGCTGTCCGACCGTGGCATCACACGTCCGATCGGTATCATTCACCGCACCGGTCGGCACTTCAGCCCGGCTGTCGAGAAATTCATCGAGTACCTGCAGGCCACCAACAAGGCCGAACGCACGCCGGCAGCGGCCGCGACAACCTCGGCCTGATCGCCGTCGGTGAGCAGGGGACTCTAGCAGCCTCTAATCCCTGAGCTCAGGCATTACCTCGGAGGCGAACAGCTCGACGGTGTCGTCCATGCCGAAGTCGCCGAAGAGAAGCGCGAAGTC
>PIVZ01001276.1 GCA_003354045.1 bacterium | reverse complement strand
AGCCAGGCGTTCGGGATCGGGACCGTCCGGGCGCTGGCGGCCATTGGGAAAGTAGACGTTATAGAGCGTGAAGCCGCCGTGCTCGGTAACCAGGACACGCCCTTCGCCACGTTCAAAGGGTACGCCCGCGGTAACGAACAACGGCTCGGCGAGCGAGAAGGTAGCGACTCCGCTGTATCCCTTGCGCTCGGCCGAGTGCCAGTAGCAGTGGTAGCCAAGCTCGGCGATTCTCTCGAGGTCGGCCTTCGGTACCTGCTCCTCGAACGCCTTCGTCTCCTGCAGGCACAAGACGTCGGGGCGCTCGCGCTCGAGCCAGTTCAGAAAGCCCTTCTTCAGGGCGGCGCGGATGCCATTGACGTTCCAGGAGACGACCCGCATCAAGACCTCAATCCATCGACTATGACCGCAGCCGTCTCACCTGGGGTAATCATCGGTCGGATTCGGGCGGGCACGGGCCGCCACTCTCGTTCGCGGGCTTCCTCATGGGAGCACCGATTTGTCTCGCTCGCGCGCGCTCGAGTCAAGGCGCAGTACTTCTTTGACTCCTGCGACTGGCGGTGGATAGTGTTGCCGAATCGATCGATGAGGCACGAGCCACGCTCCAGGCGGGCCGGCACGACCGGTCGGGCGCACGAGGAAACGATATGAGCGACGATACACACGCCACACCTCAGCAGCCGGCACAACGCTTCCCGAGCTGCCGAAAGGTTCTCCACAGCGAAGAGATGCCGGTGCCGCAACGGGAGATAACCC
>PIVZ01000613.1 GCA_003354045.1 bacterium | reverse complement strand
GATTCTCAACACCGTCTACACAGGTCACATGCCGACCGGCGGCATTAGCGACCTCGCCGGCAACGACCTTGCCGCGCCGTTCACGTTCGCGTTCACGAGCGAGACCGCGCCGGACTCGATCACGCTCACGCCCGAAACCAGGGATATGCTCACGCGCGCAACGGCCCTGCTCACCGTCGATATAGGGGTGACAGCCGGCGCGGGCGGCTTCAGCGTCGACCTATCCAGCGACACTCCCGGCGTGGCAAGTGTCCCGGCGAGCGTGCTCGTGCCGGGTGGCGCCTCCACGACGGACGTGACCGTAACCTCAGGAATGTCGGCCGGTAGCGCGCAGATTGAAGCCTCGGCCGGTGCGGCCACTCCCGATCAGAGCACAGTGACGGTCTCCCTTCGCGGGGCAACGATCGTGGCATCGCTGATCGGCGTAGGAAGAACCCACGAGGTCGATCTCATCCTCGACGATCCCGCACCTACCGGCGGGGCGACCTTCGATCTCTCTACCGATGATCCCGGCATATCCACCGTCTCGCCCGCGCAGATCACGATCCCGGCGGGACAGACCACGGGGACCTTCGACCTGACGGGCGTGAGCGAGGGGTTCACCAACGTCAACGCCGACGGCCGAGCAGACGGATTCGAGCTCGTTTCCCTTCCGCTGGAGGCCACCAACCGGCTGGTGGACATACCGACCTCCGACGAGCTGGCAATGGGGGTGATCACCACACTGCCCATCCTCATCGCGCCGGACCCGGCACCGGCGGGCGGAGTGGTGGTAACGGTCGTGTCGAGCAACCCGGCCGTCGTGGAAGTGCTGACGCCCACGGTAATAGTGCCCGAGGGACAGCTCGACGCCCCAGGCCAGATTCGCGCATTGGTCGAGGGAGCCTCGGCGACCATAACTGCAAGTAACTTCGGATTTGCACCGGACCTGATGCAGGTGACCACCGAGTCGGCGCTGAAGATCGTCGAGAGCTTCTCCGATTTCGGTGAGGTCGAGACCGACGACGTGTACCTCAGGCTGGAAGACCAAGACGCGCCGTTCGCCGCGCCGGCCGGCGGGGCAACCGCGACGCTTACGGCCGACGATCCCGACTGCGTGAGCGTTGCCGCCTCGACGACCATCCCCGAGGGTGTAGTTCACCACACCGTGACGCTCTCCTACGGCGGCGTCACCGCCCTTCCGTGCACGACGACGGTAACCGCCGCGAGCGCGACCTACGGCACCGACACGGTGACGGTGACGGTGGGAGGCACTCCGGACCTCGGGGCCATCACCGTAAACAACCCGTTCACCGGCACAGGCCGTCTCGGCGCGGGGCTACAGCAGCAATACCGCGCGACCTTGGCCACGGTGAGCCACGGTGGCGTCACCCTTCAAATCGAAAGCGACAACCCCGCCGTTGCCTTGATAGCGCTGGATGGTTTGACGACGGGCCAGCCGGTGCTCGAGGTCTTCGTCCCCGACGGCTCGAACGTGGTCAACTTCTACACACAGGGGGTGGCTGGAACGACGGGGGCGGCCAACATCACCGGGCGGCAGTCGCGGTTCACTGGCGGCTCGTTCGCGGTAACGGTCGAGCAGCCGGTCCTCGACATACGCAGCATGATCCTCAGCTACACCATCACCACGGTGCAGACCATCAACGACGATTCCTTCGCCGTGCGCACCGGACTGCCGAACGCCGGGGGAACTAGCCTTCAGTACGCCCAGCGCGTCAGCGCGGCCGACGGGCCGCTCACGGTCACGGTCACGAGCAGCAACACCGCAGTAGGCGAGCTCTTCACATTCTTCGAAAACGGCGCATCGGTCGAGGTGTCGGTGGCGGCAAACGCTATGGACACGCCGTCGAGCTTCCTCGCCGGCGGGGTATTGCTGCGCTTCGATCCGCCCACCACCGGCGTGACCACCATCGCGGCCACTGCACCCGGCTTCGACGCAACCTTCGGACCGTCCGACGAGGACGTGAGCGTAACCGTCAATCCGTCCACCATCACCCTGAACAACCCGTTCACCGGAACGACCAAGATCGGCGCTGGACTCCAGCAGCAGTACCGCGCGACGCTGAGCGGCGGCACTCACGGCGGCATCACACTGCATATCGAGAGCGACGATCCGGCCTCGGTCCGTCTCGCGCCCGATGCGACGACTGCCGGGACGACCTCTATAGACCTCTCGGTCGCCGACGGCACTACCGTCGTTACCTTCTACGTGCAGGGTGTCAGCGGGGCGGGCGGCGGCTCGGCGACCCTGACTGGCTCGCAAGCCCTCTTCACCGACGGCACTGTCGTAGTCACCGTCGAACAGCCGGTGCTCGACGTTCGCAGCCTTACGACCAGTCGGGTGACAGACTCGCTCACTGCGATTGCTGACGATCCGTTCAACGTGCGCACGGGACTCCCGAACGCCGGCGGCACGGGGATCCAACACTCGCAGAGAATAAGCGCTGGAGCGGGCACGCTCACGGTTACGCTCACCAGTAGTAACACGGCGGTGGCCGGGCTCACGACTCTCTCTGAGACTGCGGTGGCATCGGTTACCGTGGACATCGCCGTCAACTCCTTCGACTCACCCACCTCGGTGGCCACCGGCGGAATTTCGGTCGATTTCGTACACCCGCCGGCCGCCGGCACCACCACCATCGCAGCTACGGCGCCCGGCTTCGACGCCGGCTTCGGTCCGTCCGACGAGGACGTCACCGTGACGGTCAACCCGTCTACGATGACGGTCAGCAATCCGTATACCGGAACGACGCGCCTCGGCGCAGGACTGCACCAGCAGTATCGAGTGACCCTGAGCAGCGGCAGCCACGGTGGCATAACCGTCCACGTGGAAAGCGACGACGACACCGTGGCGCGCGTTGCACCTGATGCAACGACAGCGGGAACGACCGGCATCGATATCGTATTCCCCGACGGGACCGCGTGGTTGGATTTCTGGGTGCAGGGTGTGGCGGGAGCCTCCGGCTCGCCGACCATCACTGGTTCGCAAGCACTGTTTAGCGACGGCACCGTCGTGGTTACCGTCGAGCAGCCGGTGCTCGACGTCCGCAGCCTTACGACCGCTCGGGTGACAGACTCGCTTACGGCAATTCCCGACGATCCGTTCAACGT
>PIVZ01001275.1 GCA_003354045.1 bacterium | reverse complement strand
GGTATCCTGCCGGCCGTGGCCGAGGGAAGGCAGCGGGTTACCTTGGCGGTCGCGGAAACGCGCGGCCTCTGGGAGGCAGACGGAATAGACATGGTCGCCGAGCGTAGCGGGGACGGTTTTGTGCTCGCCGGCGAGAAGCTCTTCGTTCCCGACGCCCGCTCGGCCGACGTCATCGTCGTGGTCGCGCGCCTCGATCAGGGGCTCGGCTTCTTCGCCCTGTCTGCACAGGCCGACGGGCTCACAGTAGAGCCGATGTCCACCGTGGACCAAACGCGCAAGCTCGACAGCGTACGTCTCGACGGGGTGGCGGTTGTGGAGGAAGCACTGCTGGGCGGGGCCGCCCGCGAGCCCGAGCACCTGGAGGAAATCCTCGACGTCGCACGGATCGCGCTTTCGGCCGAGGCCTGTGGTTGTGCCGAGCAGAGTTTGGCGCTGAGCGTGGACTACGTGGGGGTGCGCGAGCAGTTCGGCAGGCCGATAGGGAGCTTCCAGGCCATCCAGCACAAGTGCGCCGACATGAAGGTCAATCTGGAGAACGCGAAGTCACTGGTCTACTACGCGGCCTGGGCAATGGACGAGGATGCCGAAGACCGCAGCCTCGCGGCGGCGATGGCCAAGGCCTATGCGAGCGAGGCATGTAGCTCGGTGGTCGCCGAGGCCGTGCAGGTACACGGCGGAATTGGCTTTACCTGGGACCACGACCTCCACCTCTACTTCAAGCGCGTGAAAGCCGACGCTGCGACCTACGGCGAT
>PIVZ01001274.1 GCA_003354045.1 bacterium | reverse complement strand
TCTTTGTTGACGAAACTCCCCTCGGACTCGAAGGCGCTGCTGATGCCGAGTATCGAATCGGCATAGGCCGCCGTCGAGGTAACGCCGTCGTCGGCCACTACCATTGCCGTCATGGACTCGAGCCGCAGCCCCCAGCTCGCGTCGGTGGCAGCGAGGTCGCATCGAGCCACGAGCATCGCGTCTACGCTTGGCGCCACCGAAGTGCCCTCCGAGAAGCCGAGCGCCAACAACCCTCGGCGGTTCGGGTAGCGATCAGTCGAGATCAGCCGGCCATCGTCGGAAACATCAGAATCTCCTGGCGATGCGATAAGTGTGGCCGCATTGTTCAGCCTTTCGGAAATCCTGGCGAGCAGGAAGCCTTCCTCCATCGACGTTGAGGCCGAGACTACGATGGCTGCTTCGAGACACTTATCGAGCGCGCCGGCGGCTCGCGCCACCACTTCGCTGCTCGGATGCTCGACGAACTCCTCACCGGTGCGCAGGTAGCTTCCGGTAATGCGGTGGTCGCCGTGGTTGTCGGCCACCAGGCGACGTCCATGGTCGCACATCCAGAAACCGTTGACTTCGTGATTGGCGCGAGGCTTGACCCGGTAAACGCGGTCGCGGCGGCTGTGAACCTCGGTATTGCAGCCGGTGGCACAGCCCGTGCATACGGACTCGCTGCCCTCGAGATACCAAACGCGGGCCTGAAAGCGGAAATCACGGCTGGTAAGACCGCCGACCGGGCATATGTCGACGATATTCATGGAGTATG
>PIVZ01001273.1 GCA_003354045.1 bacterium | reverse complement strand
GCGGGCGGCTTGATGTCCACCAGGCCGATGTTGCGGGCCAGGCCCCTGGATACGATATCAGAGAGAAGTACGCCGCCGATCTGGCCGCCGCCGACGAGTCCGATCTTGTTTACCATCGCCCCACTCCTTAGTGTCTGGCTCGGAAGGCTTGGAGGATGCTCGTTGCCGCTGGTGCGCGACCCCGATCCCCCGGACTGTTCGGCCTTCCGGTTCTTTGTGATCTTAGTCACTTGGAGTGTCGCCCGCCACAGATTCTTGGGAGCATTATCGCCCGCTCGGCGAGGTCACTCTACCGAAGGAGGACCAGCTTGCGGCTCACGAGAATGCCCTCTCCGCTCGAGCGGAGAAGGTAGACACCGCTGGGCAAGCTGACTCCTCTATCGTCCCGCCCGTCCCAGGCAAATTCGTGGCTCCCCGCGCCGAGGGGGCCGTCGCTCAGGACCCTCTGCAGACGGCCCGACAGGTCGTAGACCGCCAGCCGGAGGCGGAGCGGGCCGGGAAGGCTCAGACTCAGGGCGGTTTCACCGCAGATGGGGTTGGGCCAGACCGAAAGTGTCGGCGATTGGCTCTCCGCGGCCGCAATGATAAGCGGCAACTCGACGTTTCGCAGCACTTCCCAGTTTCCATGATCCTGCCTGCCGAGCAGGGTGTAGGTGGCGGTGTTACCGGCGTAGCGCGGAGCCTGGGGATCGCTTGCGTGAAAAGCGCCGGGTGCGCCGGACTCGCAGGGGACCGTCCAGCTGTCCCCCGAGCA
>PIVZ01000612.1 GCA_003354045.1 bacterium | reverse complement strand
CAGGAGGCCCCTAGCGTGCCAATGGACTGTGGAGGCGGCCCGACGCGGCCGCCAACCCCCGAAGAGCTTCTCAAACAAGCGCTCAGCCGCTACGGCGGACGTCTTCCCAAGGCCGGCGGCGCCCTGATCGGCGCTATCGTGCTGGCCTTGTGGTTGGCTACCGGCCTCTACCAGGTCAACCCCAGCGAGGTAGGCATAGTCCTGCGTTTCGGCAAGGTCCTGCAGACGACCACGCCGGGCCTGCACTGGCACCTCCCCTGGCCCGTCGACAACGTCATAAAGGTCCCGGTCACGGTCGTCCGCAAAGAAGAGATCGGCTTTCGCACCGTGAGCGTCGGCCCGCCGGCGCGTTACCGCTCTGTCGTCGAAGAGAGCCGCATGTTGACCTCGGACGGCAACATCGTCGACCTCGACTTCATCGTCCAGTACCGCGTCAAGGATCCGATAGCCTATCTGTTCCAGGTGCGCGACCCCGTCGAGACACTGCGCGATTGCGCGGAATCGGCGATGCGCGAGGTGATCGGCCACACCACCATCGACAGGGCGCTCACCGAAGGGCGGGCCGAAGCGCAGGTCCTGGCCGAGCAGCTGCTGCAGAAGATGCTCGACTCCTACGAATCGGGTCTACAGGTAACGACGCTGAAGCTGCAGGACGTGACTCCGCCCGACCCCGTGCAGGACGCGTTCAAGGACGTCATCAACGCGGAGCAGGACAAGGAGAGGCTGATCAACGAGGCACAGGGGTTCGCCAACGACGTCCTGCCCAAGGCGCGCGGCACCGCCGCCAGGTATCTCAATGAAGCGGAGGCCTATGCAGAG
The DNA here is from genome assembly GCA_003354045.1 of bacterium. Lineage (GTDB taxonomy): Bacteria > Desulfobacterota > Binatia > UBA1149 > CAITLU01 > PIVZ01. Next base: position 2,298 of record PIVZ01000612.1, on the reverse strand, counting down.
GCCACCGTCAAGAAGGCCCAGGGGGAGGCCGGGCGTTTCGAGCTGGTCTACGACGCCTATGCCAAGGCACCGGACATCACGCGCAAGCGCATGTATCTGGAGACGATGGAAGAGATCCTGCCGGGTATCGACAAGGTCGTCGTGGACGAGAAGGTTGCCGAGGGCATGATGCCCGTGCTGCCGCTTGGCGGCAGGGCCTTGCTGGGGCAGCCGGGAGGGTCCAAATGAACCGCCTGCTGAGCTCGTTAGCCGTCGCCGTCGCGGTATTGGCGATGGTGGTCTCCTCCATGTTCTTCCGAGTCGGGGAATGGCAGACGGCGATCGTCCTTCAGTTCGGAAAGCCCGTAAAGACGGTCCTCGAGCCGGGCCTCAACTTCAAGATTCCGATCATGCAGGAGGTCCTATACTTCGAGAAGCGCCTTCTCGAGTACGACGCGGCGCCGAAAGTCCTGATCACCAGGGACAAGCAGCAGCTCGTCATAGACAACTTCGCGCGCTGGCGCGTAGTCGACCCCCTCCTTTTCTACAAAACCGTTCTCACCGAGGCCGGTGCCCAGTCTCGCCTGGACGACATTATTTACTCGGCCGTGCGCGACGCGGCGGCGCGCCGACAACTTTACGACGTCGTCTCGGGCGACCGTGCGGAGTTGCTCACCTCCGTCACGTTGGAATCGAACAAGAAGGCGGCCAGCTACGGGGTCGAGGTGATCGACGTGCGGATCAAACGCGCCGACCTGCCCGAGAAGAACGAGCAGAACGTCTTCAATCGAATGCGCACCGAGCGGGAGCGGTTGGCCAAGAAGTTCAGGGCCGAGGGTGAGGAGGAGGCTCTCAAGATCCGCTCGCTGGCCGAGCGGGAGAATCGGGTGCTGATCGCCGAGGCCGTACGCAAGGCCGAAATAATCCGCGGTGAGGGCCAGGCCAAGGCCACGGCGATCTATGCCGAGGCCTACGAGCGCGATCCGGACTTCTACGACTTCACGCGGACGTTGGAAGCGTATCGCAACACACTGGGCAAACGGACGACCGTCATCCTGACCCCGTCGTCGGAATTTCTCAGACGGCTCCAGTCTTCACGATAGCCGAGTCAGAGGGCTAGACGGGCCGGCCCGCATCGGCTCCGTCCGCGGCGGAATCCCCGAGGTTGGTGATCATGTCCGCAACGCTGTTGAAGGCTTGGGAGGCGTAGTGCGACTGTGAGGACATCACCAGCGGCGTGCCGGTGGTGATGCACTCGTGAAACACGTCCTTGTCGGCGGCCACGTAGCCGTAGAGCTCCACGTCGAGTGAGGCCGCGATCGCGCCTGCCGCGAGCCTCTCGGGAACGACAACCCGGTCCATCACGACCGTTCCGACCGTGCCATCGATGCGCCATGAGGCCAACAGTCGCAAGCACATCTCGGCCGACGTCAGGCACGTCGATTCCCGGCTCATGATGAGGATGACCAGGTCGGAGCGCTCGATGACCGCGTGACTGCCCGGCGACTGCGGAGCCGCAAGATCGATGACCACATACTCCGCGGAGGCTGCAGCGGCCTCGGTCACGGCCAGCGCACGCTGCGGATCGAGCTCGCCGTAGCCCTCGATGGTTTGCGGTGAGGCCAGCACCCGCAAGCCCGAAGAATGCACCGCCAGGTGCTCCGACATCGCCCCAGTATCGACATCTGCCGTCTCGATGGCCAGTAACTCGCCCATGTCGCGGGTCGGCCCCATGTTGAGCTGCTGTGCCAGGGTACCGTAGTAGGACCGCATATCGATGGCGGTGACGCTCTTGCCTCTTTGAGCCAATGCCACGGCCACATTCACGGCCGCAGTGGTAGTGCCCACTCCGCCCTTGGCGCCGACGAAGCTGATCACCTTACTGCTCCGCGTGCCGCGGGTCGCCATCAGCGCCACCTTGGCGCGGTGCCCCTCGATGGCGTAACGAATGACTCGCTCCATCTCGGCGGGGTTGCATTCCCATTTGACCATGAAGCCGGAAGCCCCGTACTTCATGCCCTCCTCGTCCACTCTGCGGGCCCCCGTCCCGGTAACCAAGATACCGGGGCTCTTGGTCCCGTTGAGGAGTTCGTTGCGGAGAAACTCGAGCCCGTTGCGTTCCCCTAGGTTGTAGTCGATCAAGAAGACGTCGAAGTGGTTCTCGTTCATCTCCTGCACGGCTTCGTCGTAGGTACGGGCCCACCTGACGGCGTAGGGTTGCTCTTCGACCTCGTAGAGAATGTCGCGCGCAAGGATGAAGTCGTCCTCGTCGTCATCGACGATGAGGACCCAGATCGGCTGCCGCGTCGGTCCACCCCC
>PIVZ01000611.1 GCA_003354045.1 bacterium | reverse complement strand
GCACCTCGTCGATCGAGGCATAGAATTCACTAGAAGAACTCACTTACAAACTCCGGCATTCAGTGTGGAATGTTCTGGCGCGCGACGCTAACATGCGACCTGGGGGAAGACAATGCGGGCTCCGTTGGGCTTTGCGGCCGGCGCGTGTGAATGGCTCGCGTGGCATATGCGCCGTAACTGAAGGTCCTAGCGGCCACCGTGACCGTCGCTGCGACCACGCCCCATGCGCAAGTATGTGTACCCTTGCGATATACAGAGAGGTTTCTGCCCGATACCCCCTGGTGGTGGCGGCCAATCGAGACGAGTTCTACGAACGCGAAACCCTCCCACCCGCTCGCCTGAGCGACCTCTCGGGCATAGTCGCCGGCCGTGACTGCGAAGCCGGAGGGACCTGGCTAGGCTGCCGCGTGGACGGACCGGTGCTCGTGGCCGGTCTCCTCAACCGCCGCCGGGGCGATGCCGGTGTGGTCACCGCGCCCGACCAGCGTTCCCGGGGCCTCCTGTGCCTCGATGCCCTCGGAATGGAATCGGCCACCGCCGCCATCGACTCCGTAGACGAGGAAGCCGCGCGCTCGTATGCGGGCTTCAACCTGCTCGTGGCCGACGCCCTCCGCGCTGCCGTCATCGACAATGCGACGGGCCTGCGCGTGACGGAACTCGAAACGGGGCTCTCCGTGCTCACCAACCTGGACGTCAACGATCCACGCTGCCCGCGTCTGGCCAGCGCCGTCCCGGGCTTCGAAAGCGTGGTGCCCCTCATGCAAGCTGGTGAGCCTTCCGAAGCAATCGTCGGCAAGCTCTCGAAGGTGCTCGGCGACCACCGCAACACAGTCGATCCGCGCGACGAGAATCCGCTGGCACGACTGTGCGTGCACACGCCATCTTACGGCACGCGCTCGGCCACCGTCGTGTTGGCCGACAGCAACGGCCGCGTTGAGTACCACCACGCGCCCGGCCCACCCTGCCGCACGCCCTTCCGTCTGGTCGAGACATGACCCATGCCAAAAAGAGACTGCGCCCTCCCCTAACCCGGGTTAGGGGCTCGGTCAGGCGTCGGGTTCGGTGACTTCGCTTTCTTGATAGTAGCTCAGCCCGCGTACCACGTAACCGCAACCGGATACGAAGCAGGCTGCCGCCGTCACGAGGAAGAGCGCGTTGAGAAACGCCTCCGGGGTCCGCCACCACCCTGCCAGATCGAGCAACACGAGGGTGATGGAGAGTAGCTCGGTGAACGTCGTGAGCTTGCCCGAGGCGGATGGCGCCATCTCCATGGCCTGCCCCACCAATGCCGCCGTCATCAGGTATCCGCCCAGGATCACCACGTCTCGCATGATCACGACGATCATCAGCGGCAAGGGTACGGCCTCGAGAACGCCGAGCGCGATGAACGCGCTCAGTACCAGTAGCTTGTCCGCCAGTGGGTCGAGATGGGCGCCGAGCTCGGTGCGCATGTCGAACATGCGAGCGATGAACCCGTCGATTGCGTCCGTCAATCCGGCCGCGATGAACAAGATCAGAGCGAGTTGATGCTCGCCTTCCACCAGCAGAGACAGGAAGAAGGGAATCGCCAGTATGCGCAGCAGCGTTAGCGAGTTCGGAAGGTTGATCATGCCGCCGACTCAGGACTTGCGAATCGGGTAACCTTCAGCCGCGACCATACGCCGCAGGCGCGCCACTGTCTTGCGAGTCGCCCACGTCTTTACGCTCGAGCCGTCACCATCTTCTGATTCCTCTAGCACACGGGTGTTCTCGTACAACCAGGCCCTGGTTCTACCGTCGTGATGCGGCACCCAAATCTCGATCCTTTCCTCACCTTCGGTCAAAACCTGGCGGACAGCCAGGAGTAGTTCCTCGCAGCCGCCGCCCGTGACCGCCGAGACGGCCACTGCACCCGGCGGCGGCGTGGCCGCTCCGGGCAGATCGCTCTTGTTGTAGACGAGCAGGCGCGGCCTAGCTGCCGCTCCGAGCTCTTCGAGAATCGAAAGGACGACCTCACTGCGAGCGGCCAGGTTCTCCTGACTCGCGTCTACGACGTGGAGAATGAGATCTGCCTCCACGACCTGTTCGAGCGTCCCTTTGAACGCCTCGACGAGCTCGTGAGGAAGCTTGGCCACGAAACCGACCGTATCGGCCAGCATTGCGGTGAGCCCGTCGGGCAGTTCCAGGCGGCGTACGGTCGTCTCGAGGGTAGCGAAGAGCTGGTCGGCAACGTAGGCATCCTCGCCCGTAAGTCTCCGCATCAGCGATGACTTGCCGGCGTTCGTGTAACCGACCAGGGCAACGGTCGGATACGGCACCGCCTCTCGTTCGCGCCGGTTGAGGCGGCGTGTACGGTCGATGTCGAGCAACCGCGTCTTCAATTTGGCGATCCGGTTTCGCACCTGGCGGCGGTCCACCTCGAGCTGGGTCTCGCCCGGGCCTCGAGTGCCGACCCCGCCCCCGGTACGTGAGAGGTGCGTCCACTGCCGGGTCAGACGCGGCAACAGGTACTCGAGCTGGGCCAGCTCGACCTGGATCTTGCCGGCGCGCGTGCGGGCGCGCAGCGCGAATATATCGAGGATGAGCTGACTGCGGTCGATGACCTTTACTTCCAGTGAGCGCTCCAGGTTACGGCGTTGCGCCGGACTCAGCGGGTCGTCGAAGGCGACCACCGTCGCCTTCGTGGAGCGGGCAAGCTCGCACAGTTCTTCCACCTTGCCGCGGCCGATTCGTGTGGCCGAGGATGGTCTATCGAGCTTCTGGTGCAGCCGTCCGGCCACTTCGAGGCCGGCGGTACTGGCCAGCAGCGCCAGCTCATCGAGCGATTCCAGAGCATCCTTCTGGTCGGTACCGGCCCATACTAGGACAGCCTTCTCGACCTCGGGGGCGCGTTCCACCAATAATCGGCTCAGGCTAATGCAGCGCCAGGTTGCCGGTACCCACCAGCGACTCGGCGGCCTGCAGGAAATGGTCGTTGGGGTCGATGCTGAGATCCTCCGGCAGCTCGATCACCGTCTCCGTGGCTCCAGCCTTGACGACTCTCAGATAAGGCCGACACTGCCCGGGATGCTTCTGCAAGGTAGACTCCAGATGCTGGAGCTTGCCAGCAGCGAAAGCTCCCGAGCTCAGGAATAGAACC
>PIVZ01000082.1 GCA_003354045.1 bacterium | reverse complement strand
GGCCAGGCCGCCGCGATGAAGCGCGTGGGAACGGGCCAAGTAAAGACAACTCCGTTCCGGCCTGCCGCCAACTACCGAATCCTCCACGAGCTCGGTCACTTCTCGGTTGCCAAGCTGTGTGACGTGGAAGTGCGCTGCTTTTCGATGGGCTTCGGTCCGACCCTCTTTTCACGCACTTGGGGCGAGACCGAGTATCGGCTGGCCGCCATACCGTTTGGCGGCTACGTGCGCATGGCCGGTGACGACGACGAAGAGGACCCGCCGCTCAACCCTGAGCGCGGTTTTACCGCCAAGAGCGTGGCTCGGAGAAGCGCCATCATTGCCGCCGGTCCGATCGCCAACCTGGCGCTTGCCGTCGTGTTCTTCGCCATTGTCGCCTACTTCTGGGGTTTCCAGCTCCCTAGTGACGAGCCGATAGTCGGCGGTTTCATTGCCGGCACGCCCGCCGAGTCGTCCGACTTCCGGATTGGCGACAGGGTGACGGCTTTCGACGGCGGCCCGATCGAAAACTGGGCCGCTTTCGTGACTGCCGTCGTAGAGAGCGGCGGCCGAGAGATCGTGTTCACGGTGACCGGTACCGATGGCGAGGTGCGCACAGTGGCGGTCACGCCGGCAATGAGCGCGGAACGAGACAGCTTCGGCGAGGTGATCGCCGAGCGCTACAAGCTCGGCATCGACCGCCATTTCGAACGCCACGACCTGGGCGCGCTCGGTTCGCTGACCGTTGGCTTCAGGTACACCTGGTACTACTCGGGCATGGTTATACGAACGGTCGGCCGTCTCCTCCAGGGGCGCCTGGCCATGCGTGACCTCGGCGGCCCGATCATGATCGCGCAGGTCGCCACCAAGAAAGCCCAGCGCGGCATCGAGTCGCTGCTGGCCTTCGTTGCGCTGATCAGCGTCAACCTGGGCATCATCAACGTACTACCGATCCCCATTCTCGACGGCGGCCATCTGCTCTTTCTCTTCTTGGAGCGACTCCGTGGGCAGCCGCTTTCGCTGCGGGTGCGCGAACTGGCCCTGCAGGCGGGAATCGTGCTCATCGGCTTCCTGATGATCTTCGTCGTGGTCAACGACATTTTCAGGATCGTTAGCGGGTGAGCCTTTCTGTAGGCACGACCGTACTTGCCATCGACACCGCTGCAGCGGTTTCCGGCGCGGCCCTCGCGAGCGCCGGAAGCGTTATCCGAGCTCGCTACCTCGAAGAGGGCCCAGCGCGCGGTGAAGCCCTGGCCGGAGCCGTCGGCGCCATGCTCGAGGAAGCGGGCGTGGAAGTGGCCGGCCTGGACGGGCTGGCTGTAGTCACCGGCCCCGGCTCATATACGGGGCTGCGTGTAGGCTTGGCGCTGGTGCGCGGGTTGGCACTGGTGGACGACCTCCCCGTGGTCGGCGTGGGCTCGCTCGAGCTACTCGGCAGGTGCGCATCGGACTCTGCAGAGAACCTCTGTGCCGTGCTGGCCGCCAACAGAGGCCGGGTCTACGCGGCCGTATTCCGCCGTCGTGGCGGCGAGCTTGAATCCGTCGCGGCCCCGGCTGTCTATGAGGTCGATGAGCTTACGCGGACACTGGCTGCATTGGCACCACGTTGGCTCATATGCGCCGAAGACGGGGACGTTTTGCCCGAGCCCGTTACACGGGCACTCGAAGAGACGCTCGATGAGGTCGGCTACGAGACCCCTGACAGGGGCCGGGTGGAGCGGCTGGCCGCGATGGCCGGAGATGCTCTGGCAGGCGGCGAGGGCCGGTCAGCCGAGGCTGTGGCGGCTCTTTACGTCGGCGAGACGGGCGCGCGTCCAAATCGCAACAAGGTTGCCGCAGGCCGCACACCTCTTTGACTAAGTGGTTGAAAAACAAGCGGTTTTGCGAAAATGGCGGGTTGACTATGAGAGTCCGCAGGAATATGTAACAGAGTCGTTGAGAGCGCGACTGCTAGCCAAGTGAGGAGGTGCCTATGGAGGCTCACGAAGAGGAATTGATAAACATACTGGTCCCCCAGCACGACGAGCTAAAAGCGGCCTACGAAGAACACCGCCGCTTGAAAGCCATGGTGGACCAGTTGGGAGCCAAATCGTTTCTCTCCAACGAAGAACAGGTTGAGAAGAAAGACCTCCAGAAGCGGAAGCTCGCCGAGAAGGACAAGATCATGAGGATCCTCTCCGAGCACCGCAGATCCCAGAGCGTAGAGTCTCACGCCTAGCCGGCGAGGCTCTCCCCGGAGCTGCCGAGGCTCCGCACAAGCCCGATAGCGCACGTACCCGTCTGTGGTGCGGACGTCGTGGCCTACTATGTTCTCCCTCCCGCGTCACAGGAGCTCGTGATGACGAATCAGCCCAAGCACACCATATCGATCCTCGTCGAGAACGAGTTCGGCGTGCTCTCTCGCGTGTCCGGTATGTTCAGCGGCCGAGGCTTCAATATCCAGAGCCTCTCGGTAGCCGAGACCATCGACCCCACCGTGTCGCGTATAACGTTGACGGTGAGCGGCGACGACTCGGTGCTGGCGCAGATCACCAAACAGCTGCACAAGATGGTCTCGATCATCGAAGTAGTGGACTTCCGTGAAGGAGAATACGTCGATCGGGAGCTGGCGCTGATCAAGGTGAAGTTCGACGCCGACTCGCGCGCCGAAGTGATGAGTATCGTGAGTATATTTCGCGCCAACGTGGTCGACGTGGGAGCAACCACTTGCATCATCGAGACCACGGGAAGCGAGGACAAGATCAACGCCGTGATTCGCCTGCTCGCCCCTCTCGAGATTCTCGAGATAGCGCGCACCGGTAGCGCCGCCCTCTACCGGGGCGAGCAGCTCTTGACGGTGGGCCAACGTGAGCGGAGCAAGGAATCCACGGAAGAGAGCGTCGCGTGAGGATCTACGATAAGGACGAAGCCTCTCTGGAGAAGATCACTTCGAAGACGGTTGCCGTCGTCGGATACGGAAGCCAGGGGCACGCCCACGCGCAGAACCTGCGTGACAGCGGCGTAAACGTCATCGTGGGTGCGCGTAAAGACGGTACATCAGGGGACAAAGCGCGGGAGGCCGGATTCGAGGTGCTTCCGACTGCGGACGCCGTTGCGGCCAGCGACGTTCTCATGCTTCTGGTCCCCGACGAGTCGGCCGGCGACCTCTTCGAGAGCGACATCGCACCCAGTCTTCGCGAAGGCGCATACCTCGCCTTCGCGCACGGCTTCAACATTCACTTCAAGAAGATTGCGCCGCCTGCGGATGCGGGCGTCTTCATGGTGGCGCCCAAGGGTGCCGGCCACGCCGTGCGCAGCGAGTTCGCAAGAGGAAGAGGCGTTCCTTGCCTGCTCGCCGTGGCCCAGGACGGCCCCGGGGATACCGAGCAGGTCGGCCTGGCCTATGCCGCGGCCATCGGGGGAACCCGCGCGGCGGTGATTGCCACTACTTTTCGTGAGGAGACCGAGACCGACCTGTTCGGCGAGCAGGCGGTCTTGTGCGGCGGCCTGAACGAGCTCATCCGTGCCGGTTACGAGACTCTCGTCGAGGCCGGCTACGCGCCCGAGATGGCCTACTTCGAGTGCTTGCACGAGGTAAAGCTGGTCGTTGACCTGCTCTACGAAGGCGGCATCGCGAACATGCGCTACTCGATCAGCAACACCGCCGAGTACGGCGACCTCACCCGCGGCAAGCGCGTGATCGGACCCGAGGCCCGTGCCGCGATGAAGGAGCTGCTGGGCGAGATCCAATCGGGCAAGTTCGCCGACGAGTGGATCACCGAGTACAAGTGCGGTCTGCCTCACTACCGGGAGCTCAAGCGCGAAGGCGAGAACCACGAGATAGAGAAGGTCGGCGCCAGATTGCGCGCGCTGATGCCATGGCTGCAGGAGCGGCCGCTCGTCGATCGCGAGAAGAATTGAGGTAGTCGGCCAATGACGTTTGCACCACAAGGGTACCGGCTCGCGGCAGTGCCGGCCGCGGCCGGCGTCCTGGCCGGCCTGGTGTTTGGCTGGACCTACGGTTTGCCGATCCTCGTGCTCGCGCTGGCCGTGTTGCTGTTTTTCCGAGATCCCGAGCGCACCGTGCCCGAAGAACCGCAAGCGGTGATCGCGCCGGCTGACGGTCGTGTGTGCGCCGTCGAGACGGGTACCGACGGCCATTGGTTCGACCGGACGGCCTCCACAAAGATCTCCATCTTCATGTCGCCGCTCGACGTCCATATAAACCGCATCCCGGTAGCGGGCACAGTGGAGCGAATCGAGCACCGCGCCGGCCAGTTCGCTGCGGCCTATTCGCCCAAGGCATCGGAGATCAACGAGTCCAACTCACTGCTGATACGGGCCCGCGACGGCTACGAGCTGGTGGTCGTTCAGATCGCCGGTTGGCTTGCGCGCCGTATAGTTTGCTACATTGGAGAGAAGGCGAGCGTGGCTCGCGGAGAGCGCTTTGGCTTGATCATGTTCGGCTCGCGTGTTGATGTGTTCTTGCCGCCGCGGGCCAGGGTGCTGGTCTCGACCGGCCAGCGAGCGGTCGCCGGCCGTACGGTGATCGCGGAGATGCCGCCGGAGTAAGGCGATGGGTCGAAAGAGCCGTTCTACAGTAGCTGCCATAAGCGAGCTGGGCCCCGGCCGCCGGGGCATCTACATTCTCCCCAACTTACTGACCTCGGTGGGTCTGTTCTGCGGGATCTTCTCGATTGTGCAGACCATGGAGGGCTCCTACGCGCGCGCCGCTCTGGCCGTGCTCGTGGCCGTGATCTTCGACGGGCTGGACGGCCGCGTGGCGCGGCTGACCAATACGACGAGCCGCTTCGGACTGGAATACGATTCACTTTGCGACCTGGTCTCCTTCGGCGTGGCCCCCGGACTGCTCATCTACAAGTGGGCGCTGCTTCCCTGGGGAGTGCTGGGCTGGTCGGCGATCGCGCTCTACGTGATATGCGCGGCGGTCCGCCTTGCGCGCTTCAACATCTCGGTTGGACGAGTCGATAGCAGCTACTTCATGGGCCTTCCTGTACCGGCCTCGGCGACCATGCTGGCATCGATAGTTCTGATGTATCGCTACGTCGGCCGCTCGGGCTTACCGGACAAGCAAGTCGCGCTGCTGCTCATTACCTACGCACTCGGCCTGCTCATGGTAAGCAGTATCCGCTACATCAGCTTCAAGCGGTTGCAGCTCCATAAACGCCAGCCGCTATGGACCTTCATGGCGACCATCATCATGCTGACGGTGGCGGTCGCCGCATACCCGGTCTTCATCTTTACCAGTATCTCGATCTACGTTGCCTCGGGCCCGGCGGTCTGGGCCTACACGACCTGGAAAGGCTCGGCCGACGAGAGCGACGGCGCTGACGATGAAGACACCCCGCACCAAGAAGCCCTCCCCGGTTGACGGAGCGGCCGGCGGGACGCTCAAAGAAGTCCGCCTGGGAAACCGCAGACACTGAGAAGGAGCGTCCGCGGGCTGGCGGCGGCTCTTAAAGAAGCCCCGGCGGGCTTGACATCTCGGACCTGGAACAGCTAGGGTTTTCCGTAAGATGAATCGAACCGACACCAGGCAGACCCTATTGCTGCTGGGAGCGCTGCTTCTTATGCGCCCGTCCGGGGTCTGCGTGGTCTAGTGTAGGTCGATTACACAAGCCACGCGCCACGGGCGGGATAAAGCGAGCCCGTGGCAAGTGAGAAAACGAAAGCCGCGGGCTCCATCCCGCGGCTTTCGTTTTTTGTGCGGGGTGGGGCCGGCGCGTCGGATGGAGAAAGGAAGATGGTAGATCAAGCTGATTGGGTAAAGATCTTTGACACAACGCTCAGAGACGGTGAGCAGTCGCCCGGCTGCACCATGAACGTCCAGGAGAAGCTCGCCGTAGCTCAGCAGCTCGAACTGCTAGGGGTGGACGTGATCGAGGCGGGCTTTGCCGCGGCCTCGCCCGGCGACTTCGAAGCCGTGAAGCGGGTGGCCGCGGCCGTCAAGATCCCGGTGGTGCTGAGTCTCTCGCGTACGCGCGAGGCCGACATAGAGCGCGCGCTGGCTGCGGTGGATGGTGCGGCCAACCCTGGCATCCACATCTTCATTGCCACCTCGGATCTCCACCTGGAGCAAAAGCTCGGCATGAGCCGCCAGGAGGTGATCGATGCGGCGGTGTGGGCCGTTTCTCTGGCCAAGCGCAACATCGACTACATCGAGTTCTCCGCCGAAGACGCCTCGCGCAGCGACGTGGACTACCTCTGTGAGGTGTTCGGCGAGGTCATCCGTGCCGGCGCAACAGTGTGCAACGTGCCGGACACCACCGGCTACGCCGTGCCCGAGAAAACCCGAGCGCTTTTTGCAAGGCTCGAGGCGGACACTCCGGGCGGCGACAAGATCGTGTGGAGCGCCCACTGTCACAACGACCTCGGATTGGCCACGTCCAACTCGCTGGCCGCTGTCGAGGGCGGCGCCCGTCAGGTGGAGTGTACGATCAACGGCATCGGAGAGCGCGCCGGCAATACCTCGATGGAAGAAGTCGTCATGGCCCTGCGCACGCGCAAGGATCATTTCGGTGTCGGTACCCGTATCAACACCCGACAGATATACCCGGCCAGCCAGAAGCTCTCGCAGATCATCGGCGTTCCGATTGCGCCGACCAAGCCGGTGGTGGGCGCCAACGCCTTTGCCCACGAGGCCGGCATACACCAGGACGGCGTTCTCAAGAACGTGGCGACCTACGAGATCATGCGCCCCGAGGACGTCGGGCTGCAGAGTAACTCGTTGGTGCTCGGCAAGCACTCCGGGCGCCATGCTTTTGCCAACCGGCTGCGTGAGCTCGGTGTGGATCTCGAGACCATCGACGTGAACGACGCATTTGCACGATTCAAGGACCTCGCGGACAAGAAGAAAGAGGTCTATGATGAGGACCTCTTCGCGATAGCGGCCAAGGATACGGACGTTCCGCAGCTCTATAGGCTCGTCAACGTGGAGATATCATCTTCGCTGCGGACGGCGCCCGGAGCCACTGTTGCAATGACCGTCGAAGGGGTGGAACGCTCGAACTCGGCGGAGGGTGACGGAGTGGTGGACGCCTGCTACAAGGCGATCACCGAGCTGGCGGGCGTCGAGCCGAAGCTCGAGCGCTACCAGGTCGAGGCGATAACCGGTGGTACGGACGCCATAGGTCATGTCTCATGCGTGATCCGCATCGACGATATCGTCGTGCGCGGTCACGGGTCGCACACGGACGTGATCATGGCCAGTGCGTTCGCGCTCGTCGATGCGCTCAACCGGTATGAGAGCCGCCGCATGCGCCGGGAAGAGACGAATGGCGAGACGGTGCGTGAAGTAGGACCGTGACCTGCGACGGCTCGACCAAGTCGTAGAGGGAGGTTTCGAGATCGAATGAATTCTGAGGCAACAGTAGCGTGGCGGGCAGTGTCGGTGGCGCTGGTATGCGTCCTTTCCATGCCCACCGGTGGCCATGGTGCGGAGGCCGACGGCTGCGGCCGCTTGGTCTCCAAATGGAGCACGGACGGCTACGGTATTGCCGCGTCGGCCTCGGGCATGGTCTACGTGGCCGACACCGCCAACGGCCGCATTCGCGTGTTCAACTCGGCTGGTGAGCACAGGGCAGACTGGAAGAGCTCGTCGCGAACCTTCGAGCGACCAAGCGGGGTCGCCTTGGATGCCCAAGGCAACGTGTACGTGAGCGACTTCTCCGGGCACCGTATCCACAAGCTCGACTCGCTTGGCAATCCGCTGGCCTCCTGGGGGCGCCACGGCACCGGTGACGGCGAGCTCGACAAGCCAAACGGCCTTGCCGTGGACAAGGCGGGCAACGTCTATGTTGCCAACGTGAAGAACGATCGCATCGAGAAGTTCGCCGCCGACGGAAGCTTCCTGCTGCGATTTGGAGGCCGCGGCAACACAGAGGGCAAGTTCCACAATCCCTTCTCGGTGGCGGTGGGCCCGGATGGGAGCCGCGTCTACGTGGCGGACTTTGGCAATAACCGCGTCCAGGAATTCGACTCTGCGGGCACCTTCATTCGGGCCTGGGGCGGGATGGGCTCTGTGGACGGCAGTATGCGCTTCCCGTACGCCGTCGCGGTGGACGAGGCCGGCGACGTATTCGTGGCCGATGCCGGCAACGGCCGAGTGCAGAAGTTTGACTCAGACGGGGAGTTCCTTGCCAAATGGGGGAGCGTCGGCAGTGGGGACGGCCAGTTCCGGGTGCCTTATGCGCTTGCCTCGCGCACAACGGGCGAGATCTACGTGCTCGAGAGGGAGGGCAAACGCGTGCAACTCTTCGAGTGTTCGCGTGAGTAGCTGCGGTTGAGAGTCAAGGCGACAATCGAGTATCTGGGTACCAACTTCGCCGGCTGGCAGGTCCAGCCGAACGACCCGACCGTGCAGGCTGCTCTCGAGGGGGCGCTCGGCACGGTACTCGGGCGCCCGTGCCAGGTGAGCGGCGCCGGCCGGACCGATGCCGGGGTTCATGCGGTCGGTCAGGTGGCGGCCTTCGATCTCGCCGGCGACACCGACCTTTACAGATTGCGCGCCTCGCTCAACGCGCTCACCCCGGAGGATATCGCCGTCATCACGCTCGACGAGGCCGATGAGGACTTCGACCCCCGCCGCGACGCTGTGAGCCGGACCTACAGGTACTGCATCGTGAACGGCCGGCCGCCATCCCCCTTCTTGCGTGACCGCAGCTGGTACATATCGGGGCGGTTGTCCGAGAACTCTCTCAATAACCTGGCCAGGCAGGTAATGGGCGAGCACGACTTCAGCGGTTTCCGCGCGTCGGACTGCGAGGCGAAGACCACTGTGCGCACGGTAACGAAGAGTGTGTGGTCGCGCGAAGAAGGAATCCTCCACTACGAGATCGTCGGCAATGCCTTTCTCAAGAATATGGTCCGCGTACTGGTGGGGACCATGGTCGAGATCGAGCAGGGGAAGATGAGAGAGCACGAGTTTGCGACGCTGCTCGCCGGCGGTGAGCGCGTCAACGCGGGGCGGACGGCCCCGGCGCGCGGACTCACACTCATGGAGATCGAGTATCCGTAGTTTCGGCCGATACACTTGCCAGCGCCGTCTTCTCTTGCGCGCAACCGACGCCGTGTCTTACGGAGATTGTTTCTCGGGCCTGCACGCTGGCTAGCGCCCTTTCTTCTTGCGCGCCAGTGATGCGGTGTCTGGGGAAGGCCGCTTCTCTGCATCGCCCTCCTGCCTGCCGAATTCTTCCCCCGGATGCGGCTCGAAGAAACTTCGGCCGGCCAGGTCCTCGGGCAGGTAGCTCTGCCCGGCAGCACGCTCCTCTTGGCCGTGCGGATAGACGTAGTCTCGCCCGTAGCCAAGGTCCTTCATCAGGCGGGTCGGTGCGTTTCGCAGATGAACGGGAACGGGCAATGCACCGCTCTCTTTCACCTCGGCCCGCGCGGCAGTTATTGCGCGATATGAGGTGTTCGATTTGGGCGCCAGTGCCAGATAGGCCACCGCATGCCCGAGGTTGATCCTCGCCTCGGGCATGCCCACGAAGTGCACGGCGTCCTTGGCCGCAACCGCCAGCGGCAGCGCGTGCGGGTCGGCAAGGCCGACGTCCTCGCTCGCGAACACCACCATGCGCCGTGTGATGAAGAGCGGGTCCTCGCCGGCTTCGAGCATGCGTGCCAGCCAGTAGAGCGCGGCATCGACGTCGCTTCCTCGCATGCTCTTTATGAAGGCCGAGATGACGTTGTAGTGCTCCTCTCCCGCGCGGTCGTAGAGGAGCGCCTTCTTCTGCAGGCCCTCCTCGGCAAGCGCCAGATCGACCTGCGTCGTGCCCGCCACTTTGGCAAGATCGGCCGAGGCCTCGAGCGCGCCGAGTGCAACGCGCGCGTCGCCGCCCGCTTGCTCCGCGAGGAACGTGCGTGCCTCGGCGGAAATCGAAAGACTCGAGTCGGCAAGGCCGCGCTCCCCGTCGGCCAGCGCACGGTCGATCAGCCCGGCGACGCTCTCGGCATCGAGCGGCTCGAGGACGACCACACGGCAGCGCGACAAGAGTGGGGAGATCACCTCGAAGGAAGGGTTCTCGGTCGTCGCACCGACGAGCACTATCGCGCCGGACTCGACGTGAGGGAGGAAGGCGTCCTGCTGTGCCTTGTTGAAACGGTGTATCTCGTCAACGAAGAGAATCGTTCCTCGGCTTTCGTGCTCGCGCCTGACGCGTGCCTCCTCGATCACGGCGCGTAGCTCCTTGACGCCGGCGAGCACCGCGGAGAAAGCCGTCAATTCGTGATCGGAATGAGAGACCAGCAGCCGCGCGATCGTTGTCTTGCCGCTTCCCGGCGGGCCCCACAGGATGCACGAGCGGGGCGGGGCGGTGCCCCGCAGGATGTGCCCGAGGAAAGTGCCTTCGCCGAGCACCTTGCGCTGGCCGACCACCTCGCTGACGTCGCGCGGCCGCATGCGTTCGGCCAATGGGGCTTCGCGTTGCGCCATCTCTTCAGCAGCGCGCGCGAACAGGGTCGGCTGTTTTCGGCCTGCCACGGCGCGCCCCTACTCTTTCTGTGTGGCCCGCTCGACCGAGGCGTGGGTGAGGTTGCCGAGGCTCACGTCGAGGAAGGGCAGGGCGACAAGGCCCTGGGCCACCAACGTCAGGAACTGTATGGCGTTTAGCAGGATGCCGTAGGCCAGCGCCTCGGACTTGCTCACGCCGAAGAGCCCGAGGGCGACCACAGCCGCGATCTGGAAGACGCCGAACATGCCCGGCGGGTTGGGCAGTGCGGTGCCGAGCCCGATACAGACGAACACCACGAATGCGGCCGCAAACGGCAGGTCGAAGCCGAAGCCGAGGATCAAGACGTAGCTCGACAGTATGGGCAGGAACCACAAGAACAGCGTTACGACGAAGGCAAAGGCGACGAGCCTCTTGTCGGGCAGTATCTGCAAGCCCTTGCGCGCCGAGACCAGGATCCCGTGTACCTTGTTGCCTGCGCCTTCGGGAAGCAGCCGCCTGAGCGTCTTGTGGTAGAAGCTTTCGCCTTTGAGCCAGAAGCCCACGACCAAGCTCACCAGAACGACGAAGGTGACCAGACTGACCGTTGACGCCTTGTGCGCCCACGCCGGCAGGTCGGCAATCACCAGCGTGATATGGATGAAGAAAACCATCGCCGCGGCATCGAGCATCTTCTCGAACACCCAGTTGCCGACGATCGCGGAAATCTCGAGCCCCGACTTCCAAGACATGAGCACCGGCCGCACCGGCTCGCCCAACCGGAAGGGCAGCACGTTGATCATCATGTAGGCCACCGCCACAACCTGCCACGTCAGAGCAAAGGGAAGCGCGCGTAGCGGCGACAGCTCGATCTTCCAGCGCCAGGCACGAAAGACCTGGATGAGGAGGCTGATGATGATGGCCAGGACCAGATAGAAGGGGTCGAAGTCGCGCAGTGCCTGGCCGACTTCGCTCCAATCGACCTTCTTCGCGGCCAGCCACAGACACACCCCGCCGATGATGAGGCTGAGGGCAACCTTGCGCGAAACCTCGCTACGGCTCACTTTCTGGGCTCCCCCAGTCGTATGTCGTGGCTGACGAGCGTTGGAGCAGACACCGCTTCCTCCCCTTCGGGTGCCTCATAGTAAGGCCGGGCTCCCGGCGAGCCAACCCTGTGCGCCCGGCGCCCGCGGTCCGACACCCTGCGTGCTCGGTACCCGCGGCATTCGTCGAGGGAGTTCTCGATGCGGTCGCCGCGACCCACGACCCGATGCCAAGCCAGTCCCCCGCAGCGTTGGCGAGACCCGTATCCAATTTCATCGAATTGCATCACATCTGGCGCATTGCGCAGTGTGCCAGCACATTGTACTGTGTGTCAGATAGGTACTTATGTGGCAGATATATGGAGATGCGGCACATGAATGAAGTCCGTGCCAGGATCGGCGAGCAGGGAAGGATAGTGATTCCAGCCAAGTACAGGCGCTCGCTCGAGCTCGAGCCGGGCGATGAAGTCGTCATGCGAGTCGAGGATGACGAGCTACGTATCAGGGCTGCCCGGCAGGCGGTTGCGCGTGCCAAGAAGCTTGTCCGCCAGTACGCCGGGAAACGCAGCTCGCTTTCCAAGAAGCTCATCGCCGCGCGACGCGCGGAGGCCAAAAGTGGCTGAAGTCGTCCTGGATGCTTCGGCACTGCTCGCGCTTCTGAATGACGAGCCCGGGGCGGCGCTCGTCGAAAAGGAACTCGACGATGCCCTCATGTCTTCGGTAAACGTCTCCGAAGTCGCCAGCGTCCTCGTGGATGTAGGGATGCCGATCGAGGTGGCAACGGTGGTCATCGGCGATCTGGGCCTGGAGACGGTGCCATTCGACGATGATCTCGCTTTTCAGGCGGCATCGCTGAGACCCGACACACGAAAGGCGGGGCTCTCTCTCGGCGACCGTGCCTGTCTCGCGCTGGGAAGCGCCCGCGGGCTTCCCGTGCTCACTGCCGACCGCGCTTGGGCGGCAACCGATCTACAGGTGGACGTGCGTCTGATTCGCTGAAGCGTCTATCCTCTGGCGAAGTGCGACATGCACAACGGTGGCGGGCGGCTGGCGGGGGCCCGGCCAGGGGCTGACCGTGGGCTAACCGTGGGCTGACCACGGGCTTGTTCCCCCAAGCGAAAAGATTTACGATCTCCCCGACTTCTGGGGCCGTAGCTCAGCTGGGAGAGCGCTTGACTGGCAGTCAAGAGGTCGAGGGTTCGATCCCCTTCGGCTCCACCATTTTTATCCGCGTGATTACGGGGACTTCTGAGACAGGGGCAGCGATTGGCGCTGCCCTTTGTTTTTGTGCCTGTTGCGGAACCGAATCAGTCGGAATCATCCCCGCCGTCATCAGACGCCGCGGCCCCTTCCTCATCTACACCCGTCTCCACCACCCGTCGTGCCTGGCTGCGGTTTACGTGAAGCTGGAAAACATCGGGGCGGGAGTAGTGGCCGGCCACGTCGAAGCAGGCCTTGGCGGCAAACACGTTCTTCGATGAGCACTCGGCTATGAGGATCTCCTCGCCCTTGGCGGGGCCCGCGACTATCTCGCCTCTCGGGTCGATGATGTAGCTGTCGCCGGTCAT
>PIVZ01000610.1 GCA_003354045.1 bacterium | reverse complement strand
CGCCTACACAGCCGCGGGGGTGCACTTAGCGCGCTCGGGCCGGCTATGGAGCCACGACGAGCTGGGCGCCGCGCTGCCGGGCTGGCTGCAGGCCGAGCTCTTCGGCTCCGCGCTCGGCATGGCGGGGCACGCTCCGTATTTGAGGATACCGGGCGGCCTGATCATCGACACGCCCGACAGCGCCGAGGTCTGGCCGGCCTTCGCGGCACTCCCCATCGTGTGGTCGGCTCTCTTCACGGAGAGCCTGGGTGCGCGTTGGGCGGGAGCCCACGCTCCGGTATTTTGCGCGCTGGCCCTATGGGCCAGCCTGGTCTTTCTTCGTGCGCGCCTCGGGACCGTAGCGGCCTTGGCAACAACGGCACTGCTCGGCCTCAACGCGGCCGCTTACTGGTCCGCACACGCGCCACTGTCCGAGCCTATGGCCTGGTTCTTCCTCTTCGCCGGGCTTGCCGCACTCGATACGTGGCAGAGGGAGGGCCACGACGCAGACGCCTCGATGGCCGGACTGCTGCTGGGAGCGGCTGGGCTGGTGCGTGTCGAACTCGCCGTTCTGCTCTCGGTCGCCCTCGCGCTGCGCCACCTCTTCGCTGAAGCTCTGGGAAGTCGGCGCCTCGGCGCGTCGTTCTACCGCGCCTACGCGCTGCTACTCGCTTCGACCCTGTTGGTGCTCAGCTCGATCGGCGGTGCCCAGACCGCACCTTTTCATATGGCGCGCGCCATCCTCGAACTTCACGTTATTGATGTGATCAAGACGTGGCCGTTGGTGGCGATCGCGGTAGCGCTTGTCGTTGGCCTTGCCGCCGGCTTCTTCGGCGTGCGGGCCATGTTACGGAGGTTCGGCCCGGCCCGAGGGTCTCTGCTCAGTGCACTGGCCGTAGCGGTACTGGTCAGCCCGTGGCTTGGTGCGCTGGGGCATACAGCGCAGACGACGGGCTGGCTTGCAGCCTATCTCGGTTGGCCGACCCTGATCATCGCCGTTGTCGGCGCGGCGTGGGTCTGGAAAGAACGCCACGGTCGCGACGGAGACGGGTTCTTCATCCTGCTCGTCGCCCTGGTCGGCACGGTGGTCCTCATGCACCCGAACGTCACCGCCGTGATGCCCTGGGCCTCGCGACGTTTCGTCCCGTTCGTGGTGCCGGCGACCATCACGCTGGCCGCGCTGGCCGCCAGTCGCATCGGTAGCACCCGCCCCAAGCTCGGCCTGCTCGCCTGGGCTGTCATATCGCTCTGCGTGCTGCTACCCGCACGACCGATGTGGAGCATGAACGTATACGCGGGCACCTACGATCAGCTCGAGCGCTTCCACGAGTCGCTCCCCGACCGCGGCGTGCTGCTAATCGACGCGTCGCTCGCCGACTACCTCCTCGGCATCCCGATGATGCTGAGCTATGAGCGCAACACCCTCAACGTGGACACCTCATCGCTGAACGGACGTGGCTTGATCTCGTCTGTGGCACTCGCCGTCGATCAGGTCGGACTCGGCCCGTGCTATCTGATTCGGCCGAGCGCGGCAGAGCTCGAAGAGATCCCGAGCACCACGGCGGCGCCGCTGTCCGAGTTTACCTTCGAGATCACCGTCTCCGAGCGAACGACGGCCGCTCCGCCCTCGGCGACGCACACGTTGCGCCTCGATCTCACGGTCTACGAGCTCCACCTCTCTTGACGGTCGTAGGGTCGATGGTTGCGACCGGTGGTGGCCGCAGCACGGTAATGGTCGGGCCCATTTCGGCGGGACCGGGCTCCTGTTCGAGAACTTGCTCCCAGAGCAGCATCTCGCGGTAGCGCTCGACGATCTGCGGAAAGCGCTGGGCGGGGTCTGTGAGGAAACGCCGGTAGACGGCGCTCGATACGATCACGTAGTCGATGTTGTTAAGAATGTACCACTGCGGCTCGAGATGGGCTGCCGACCAGGTGTAGTTCACACGGTAGCGTTGTGGGTCCGGACGTGGCCCGTATTCTTCGCGAACTATGTAGGAACCAGCCGGGACGTGATCGCGAATCCACTCCGTCGTGCGTGCGCGTGTGTCACCACCGCCGAGTCGTTGAGTCGCGGTCACTGCCATGCGCGCGACGGGCACGATGGCGAGTGCGAGAACAATCATCAGTATGGCGCCGCCGCGGCGCCAACGAGACGACGCGGCGCCGACGATGCTCGCCAGGCCGCAAGCGCCACCAATCGTCGCCAGCACCAGCACCGGTATCAGATTGCGTTCGAAACGAACGGTCACCGCGCCCAACCAACCGAACCACAGCAACGACGTCAGCGTTATCACGGCGGCAACGAGTCTCCCGTACGCGAGATTTCCCTGCTCGTCACGCTCTCGCCAGGCTTGCGGCACGCTCCACAAGCTCGCTAGCAAACCACAGCCGAGCACGGCAAGGCCGGAGGCGCCGAGCCCATGGTCGAGCAGACGCCGCAGGTACCAGCCCCAGTTGAAGTTTCCCTCGGCACCGAAGTGCCCGCTGGTGTAGTGCTCGCGAACACCGTCGATGTCGGCGAGGAACAGCCGCCAATCGAGCAACGAGTAGGGACACAGCACCAGGAACATGGCCACAGCAGAGACGGCGGCCATCACTAGAGCGAGCGGCCGTGAGCGGCGCAGCAGCAGGACCGCGAACAAGCCAGGGAGAGCCACTGCACTGGTGTACTTGGTTGCGATGGCAACGCCGATCGCGACGCCGACCGTCCAGAGTCGCGAGACCGGTGCGCCTACCGCAAGAGCGAAGGCCAGCGCGAGAAAGCACGCCGCCGGAACGTCCGTAGTGAGGTAGTGCGAGAGCTCGACGTGAAGCGGCATGAAAGCCAACAAGGCGAACGCGATCATCCCAGCCCCGGGACCGGCCACGGCCCGCGCCGCAACGGCTACGGCGACAACCGTAGCCGCGCCCAGGAGCGCCACCTTGCCCATGCCGCAATAGTAACGCCCACTGCGTTAGCTGTTGCCGTGCAAAAAAGCCAACGAGGCAAACTTAATTATACTGAAATTGATTTTGTTACTTTGCACCAACGTAGTGATGAAATAGCCTATGCGTTAAATGCATATGGTCTTAAGTCAGGTATGAAAGCGGTGTTGATGGTAACGCCAAGTATTGATTTTTTTGCTTTAACCTTTGCGCTG
>PIVZ01001272.1 GCA_003354045.1 bacterium | reverse complement strand
GGCAACCTGTCGCAGATCACCACGGTGAGCGGCGGCAGTGCGACCGACTACGAGATCTGCTGGGGACGCGAGATCGTCTGGCACGGCGGCTTCGAGGCCGAGGGGGCGACGCTGTGGGACGACAACACCGAGGATGAGTGGCTCGATGACACGGTGTCGTGGCGCGGGCAACGCTCGCTGGCACTGCGCCGGGATGACAATGACAACAACGAGGTGGGCACCGATCTGGAAAAACACCTGCCCTGCGATCCGGAGAGCCGGCACAGCGCCGCCGGCTACATGAAGGCGGACAATGCCGCCGAGGCCCGCATCATGGCGCGCTTCTACAACAGTCGCTACGCCGGCAATCCGCTCAGCAGTACGGATCTGGCTGCACGCTTCACCGGCACAGCCGACTGGACGTTCCAGTGGCTGGATCTCGAGACGCCACAGGAGGGCGACTATTTCGAGCTTCGCTGCTCGAACGAGCCGCCGGCGAACGGCACCGGTCACGCCTGGTTCGACGAGCTGAAGCTCGTCGAATGGGAACCCTGGATTCCAGCCGATGCCGCCCTCGACGTCCCCTCCCCCAATAATTACCGCTATCTACAGGTGCGGAGTGCGACGGCCGGCGGCGTGGAGGTGAATGTCACCTATGACGAGACCGCCTACTACGGCGCCACGACGTCGGTGGCGGCGATCCCCACCGCACCGGCCCACGCCCGGCTGGGGAACTTCCCCAACCCGTTCAATCCACGCACGACGATCGAGCTCAC
>PIVZ01000609.1 GCA_003354045.1 bacterium | reverse complement strand
CGGGTAGCCGAGGACCTCGAGGTTCGCAAGCAGCAGTGGTGGTGTAACCGCCCGGCCGAGCGTCTGATCGAGAGGTTGATGGGATGAGTAAGCGAGCAACGGCACGGCCGCACGCGTGGCGGGTGCGGATTGACGCAGACGTGACGAGGAAGGAGCGAGTGGCATGAGTGAGAGCTACGATGCAGTGGTAATCGGCGCCGGCCCCAATGGGCTGAGTTGCGGCGCCTACCTTGCCCGGGCCGGTGCCAAGGTCGCAGTGATCGAGCGTTGCGTGGAAACCGGCGGCGGCCTGGTCACGCAGGAGCTCTCGGGCTTTCGTCTCAACCATCATGCGCTCTACATGATGCTGGCCGAGCTCATGCCTCCTTACCAGGAGCTCGATCTGTCCAGTCGTGGCGTGAGCTTCGTCAGGCCAGAGGTGCAGGCGGCCTTCCTCTTCGAGGGCGGCAAGTCGCTTACGCTTCATCTCGACGCCGCCGAGTCGCGCCGTTCGGTCGAGGCGCTGTGTCAGGCCGACGGCGAGCGCTTCGCCGTCATGTACGAAGAATTCGGGGCGATGTGCCAGAGGTTCCTCATCCCCGCCACCTATTTCCCGCCGATACCGCCGATCGAGCAGACCCAGCTGTTGGAGACCTCCGGTGAGCTCGGCTCACGTATCGCGGCTTTCTCGGAGATGTCGCCGCGCGAGGTCATCGACGAATACGGATTCGAGGACCCGCGCGTGAAGGCGGCCTTCCTCTACCTGGGCATGATGTTCGGCATCGACGCCGACGAAGGCGGACTCGGCTTCCTACTCCCGATCTACGTCTACCGATTGATGAACAACGCGATAGTTCGCGGCGGCTCGCATCAGCTCTCCTCGGCTTTGAGAAGAAGCCTGGAGGAGGATGGTGCCGAAGTGATCACCGGCACGGCCGTGGACGAAATCCTCATGGAGGACGGCCGCGCCACGGGCGTTCGCCTCGGCGACGGCAAGGAGATCCGATGCCGCGCGGTGGTGAGCACGCTCAACCCGGTACAGACGTTTACGAAGCTCGTTCCCGAGGGCACCTTTCCGGAAGAAGTAGAGGACGGCGCGCGCGAATGGGAGTGGGAGGAGTGGAGTCTGTTCATGGTCAACTCGGGCATCGTCGGTGAGGCGCCGCACTACGAGGGCTACGACGAGTCGGTCGATGAGGCCCTGATGGTGGTGATGGGCTACGAGTGTCCCGAAGACGTGATCGCTCACAGCGAGGCCGCCAAGGCCGGCAGCGTCGATCACATGGCCGGTCATGCGACGGTGCCGAGCCTCTTCGATCCGTTGCAGGCACCTAACCACGTACCGTTCGGCACCCCTCACGTGCTGCGCTGGGAGACGTGGGCGCCCTACGACCGTGACTGGTTGAGCGAGCGCGACGCTTTCGCCGAGCGTTGCATGGAGTTCTGGGCCGGCTACGCGCCCAACCTCAGGGAGCGCAACACCAGAGTGTCGGTGTGCTGGTCGCCCAAGGACATCGAGACCCAGCTCGCCACCATGGCGAGAGGCTCGATCAAACACGGCGCCTACACGAGTTTGCAGATGGGCTATAACCGTCCGCTGCCGGATTGCTCGGAGTACACCACTCCGGTGGACGGACTCTTCGTGGCAGGCGCCAGCACGCACCCGGGAGGCATGGTGATCATGGGCCCTGGCTATAACGCCAGCCGTGCGGTGGCCTCCGCGCTGGGGATAGAGCTGCCATGGCCCCAGCTCGACTCGGTTCGCCTGGCCTGCGAGCGTGGCTATCTGTCGCTCGATGCGCTTGCAGAGGACGCGGCGCTGCCCGAGGAGGACGAGTGAAGCTCTGGAGCAAGGGGCTCGGCAAGGTGACACTGCCACTCGAGCTCTCGCGGGCCGAGATCGAGGCGGGTGCGGAGAGCATGCGCCTTCGCGGCCGCATCGTCGAAGGCAAGGTCAACTGGAACTACCTGGTGACGATGACCGGCTCCGATCTGATCGGCTTCACCAAGGTTGCCGGCGACCCGAGAGTGGTCGATCACCTGGCGCGTGAGCGCGGGCTCGGTTTTCTGATAGCGATGGTCGGGCCGATGCTGCGCTTTCTCGGCTTTCTGGTTGCCGCGTTGCTGAGACGAGGCGAATTGCCGGTCTACAAGCCGCGCCGCGGCGAGCCCAAAGGGCTGGTGCCGGTGGACTGAAAGAGGGTACGGGGGATGTTCTTCTGGTCGAAAGGGTTGGGGCGCAGCAGCTATCTGGTGATGGATCTCGGCACCGAAGAGATTGCCGTAGAGGACGGCAGGGTGTTGCTGAGAGGGCGTGTAAGCAAGCCTGTGACCTGGAGCTACACCATCACTTTGGAGGCAGAGGACTGGGACGACTTCTTCCGCGTGGCCTTCGCTCCGGAGACTGCCCGCTACCTCGGTCGCGCCGAACGTTTTGCCGAGCTGTTCGGGCTGGCGCGCTTCCTGGGCCGCTTCGTCGTCGGCTACCTGGCGGCCAGCCTGCGCGCGAAGCTGGGTCGGGGGAAATAGGGGACAGGTCGTACCAGCCGTCCGGGGTGTCTTGCTTACTGCCGACGAGAGCTTGGCGGCGCAGCGCCATGCCGGTTGCCGGAAGCCGTGCCGGTACTTTGAAACAAGAGCTGACCCGCGCTAGAAGCGCTTCATGGCTGAGCTAAAAGCAGGTTCTCGAATGCGTAGTGCGGTGTGCACTGCCGAAGTCATGGTGGTGGCGGCTCCGGCCGGAGACATCGACATCCGCTGTGGCGGATCGCCGATGGTGCCCATGGGTGAGGAGCCCCCGGACGGTCAGTCGCTCGACGGTGCGGCGGCCAATGGCACGGCGCTCGGCAAGCGTTACGTCAACGAGTCCGGCGACCTCGAAATCCTCTGCACCAAACCGGGCGACGGATCGCTCGGCCTAGGCGAGACGCTGTTGGCGATCAAAGAAGCCAAAGCGCTGCCGTCGTCGGACTGATTCATGAACATAATGATGCTGCTCGAGATGGCCGCCTCGGGGTTTGGCGACCGGGTGGCCGTAAAGAGCGGCGCGGACGAGCTTACCTACTCCGGGCTCTTCAACGCGGCGGGAACGGTTGCCACAGAGGCGTCGGCCAGTGGCTGCGAGCGCGTGGCAATGCTCGAC
>PIVZ01000081.1 GCA_003354045.1 bacterium | reverse complement strand
AGTAGCGGCAAGGGCCCCGTCGAGAACGCCGGCGCCGCCGGGGATGAACGAGGCGATGGCGAGCGCGATGGAGACCGAGAAGGCGATCGTCACCACGCTGAAGGGGACCGTATAGCCCACCGCGTAAAAACCGAGGTAGGGAGTCCCGATCATGAACAGCCAATCCAGGAAGATCCACATCGAAGGGGCAAGCATCGCGCGCGGGCGGTTGGCGAACAGCTCCATGCCCTCGTCTATGTGCTGGAAGGAGTGCCGCGCGGGCCTCTCGAGACGACCATGGTAGCCGGTGAAATCGAGCACACGCTCGGTAACGGACGCCGCCTTGTCGAGCACGCGTGCGCGCAGATTGCGCCGGTATATCATCGCCAGGCACAGGACGAGGAACACGCTCAGCCCGGTCGCCACCGTGAGGGCGGCAATCAGCGGCACGCCGACCATCTTTCTCGTCACAATGAGACCGACCAGTCCGTAGAGCACGAACACCATCAGCATCAGATTGGTCAACAGCGTCTGCGTAAACGAGATGGCCACCGCACGCCCGGCATTGACTCCTTTCTTGGTAAAGAAGACCAGGCGCACTGCGAAGCCGCTCAAGCCACCGCTCGGCAGTACGTAGTTGGCCGTGTTGGCTATGAAGGTAATGCGCAGCATGTCGCGCGAGCGAATCTCCGCGCCTGCCGCGCGGGCGATTCCCTCATAGGAAAGCGACATGGTGATGTAGCTGAGCAGGGTGGCCAGCACCGGCAGGGCCAGGAGCTCGGGCTTCATGCCGGCGACCGCCATGAGGAGGTTGCTTCCCCCCGCGGTGGCCAGCAGCACCGCATAGACGAGCACCAGCAGCAGGCCAACGATGAGTATGCCGCGGCGCAGACGGCCAGCGAGCCCCGACGCGGCCGGAGCCGCGTTCCCCGTGTTCACCTCCTCCGCCACAGGGGCATCTTGGCAGGAAGGCCCTCGTGTTTCCATGCGCCTGCGCGCATAGGGAATATCAAGCTTCAGCCGAAGCTCTCCAGATTGCGTGTTCTCTGCGGATTACGCAGCTTGCGCAGGGCCTTGGCCTCGATCTGCCGGATGCGCTCGCGGGTCACGGCGAACTTCTGACCGACCTCCTCGAGCGTGTAATCGGTCTTCTCGCCGATACCGAAGCGCATGCGCAGAATCTGTTCCTCCCTCGGTGTGAGGGTGGCCAGCACCTTACGCGTCTGCTGCTCGAGGCTGAGCGCCACCGCGGCGTCCGAGGGAGAGACCGACTGGCGATCTTCGACGAAATCGCCGAGCGAGCTCTCCTCGTCGTCGCCGATCGGGGTTTCCAGAGATACCGGCTCCTTGACGATCTTGAGCACCTTGCGGATCTTGTCCGGCGGCATCTCCATCTGCTCGGCGATTTCCTCGGGCGTGGGCTCACGGCCGAGCTGCTGCACCAGGTAGCGAGAGGTGCGCAGGACCTTGTTGATCGTCTCGATCATGTGGACCGGGATGCGAATGGTGCGGGCCTGGTCGGCTATCGCCCGGCTCACGGATTGCCGAATCCACCACGTTGCGTAGGTCGAGAATTTGTAACCGCGCTGGTACTCGAACTTGTCCACGGCGCGCATCAGGCCGATGTTGCCTTCCTGGATGAGGTCGAGGAACCCGAGGCCACGGTTGGTGTAGCGCTTGGCTATCGACACGACCAAGCGCAGGTTGGCCTCGATCAACTGGCGCTTGCCGTACTGGGCCCTGTCTTCGCCTTTGCGAATGACGCGGCCGAAGTAGTCGAGATCCGCAAGCGGCATGTGAACGGCCTTCTCGACTTCGCCTATCCCGCGCCGGGCCTCGCGAATCGAGGCCGCCATACGCTGCGCCGCTTCCACGCTCATGCGCAGGTTGCCGGCAGCCTTGCGCTTGGCGTTGACATCACCGCCGGAGATCTGACGAACGATCTCGAGGATCTGCTTGGCATCCCGGCGCGTACGCTTCTCGGCGCGCTGAATCACCCGCTGGTGACGGCGCGCGATCCCGCGGGCCTCCTTGAGCTTGGTCACGATATTGCCCACGTGACGTTCACCCGGCTTCATACCGACGAGGTGCTCGCGAACCTTCTGTTGCGCGACCGAGAACTTCTGCTCGCGGGCGGTCGGCTTGCGCTTGGGCTTGGGCTTGGGCCCCTTGACCGGCGAGAGCCGGCTCGGAAGGGCCGCCTCGTAGCCCTTGCAGACCCGCTTGAGGGTCCCGATCTTTTTCAAATAGGCCTTGACCTTCTTCTCATCGCGCTCGGCGGAAGAGCGCTCCTCTTCAGAATCCTCTCCGAGCACGTCGCGCGGCTCGATCTCACCGCCGCGGAGACGCTCGGCCAGACCCATGAAATAGAGCGGAGCTATGGGAAGGCCGAACACGCAGTCACGCACCTCGTGCAGACCTCTCTCGATCTCCTTGGCTATGGCTACTTCTTCCTCGCGAGACAGAAGCGGCACGCTGCCCATTTCTTGCAGGTACATGCGCACCGGATCGGTGCTATCGGCGCTGTACTCGCGGTCGGCTGGGGCGGCCGGCTTCGCCACGACCTCCGGCGGCCGCTCCGGCGCGGGCTTTCCGTGCTCCTCGTCCTCGTCACCCGTATCCAAGACCCAGTCTTCGTCCTCGTTGAAAAGGCTGTCGGGATCTACGTCTTCGGAGCTCTCTGTGGCCGTGTCCTCTTCGGCGAAGGCCTCAACGATCTCGACGTCGTTCTCGGTCAGCGCGCTGACCGCGTTCTTGAGGTCTTCGGCCGCGGTATCTTGCTGCGGGAAGACGCGGTTGATGTCAGCGTAGCTGACATAGCCCTGCTCCTTGCCGAGCTCGAGCAGGGTCTGGACGTTCTTGTCGAAAGTGGTTGTGCTGCTGTCCTTGGTCATCCCTATCTCTTATCCTTGAAAGTCGCTCACCGACCCGACTGCCCCGGCCGGTCTCAAATACGACCCCGGCCCCCTACGGTGTGCAGCCGATTGTTCTCGCGACAGAAAGCGACGGTGAGTAGCGGAGTTGCAACGCTTCGTACGATACGTGCTCGCCCAAATGGCGATTTGGCGACGCTACGTATGGTCGCAGCGGGAGTCAAGAAGCGCGACCGAAGGTCTTTGGGGCGGCCCCGGGGCCTACTACGATATGCCTTATAAATCAGCAGGTTACGCGCACGTCATAGGGGGAATTAGAGCCGCCGTGGGGCATGCGAGGCATACTATCCCGCTCCCTCAGTTGGGGGTGCGTCGGTGAATCGCAGCGCTAAATGGTCTATAAGCGTTGTCATCGCGTTTGCCGTCGCGCTTGCTGCTCTGGCTCTTTCGAGATTCGGCTCGGGCACCGGCACCCCGACCGCACCCCCATCCCTGCTGCTGATTGTCGTCGATACGCTGCGCGCCGACCATCTCGGCCTCTACGGCTACGACCGGCAAATCAGCGCGAACTTGGATCGATTCGCCACTGCTGCGGTAGTCTACGAGGACGCGATCACTCCGGCCCCCTTCACGATGCCGGCGATGGCCGCACTGTTCACCGGCCTGTACCCGGACCGCACTGGGGTGACCAACCACAGCCCGCGCCACGGGCTCGGCCGCGCCACCGCGACGACTCTGGCCGAATTGACCGGCGCGGCGGGCTATCGAACCGCCGCCGTGGTCTCCAACCCGTGGCTGAGCAATCGCTCGATGGGCTTCGACCGCGGCTTCGAGAGCTACCTCGTGCGCGGTCCCGACGGCGAGAGAAGCCGTGACTTCTCAGCCGCCCTGATAGCAGAGGCGGCTCTGGGGCTACTTGCCGACATGGGGGAGGACCCGTTCTTCTTGTGGATTCACATGCTCGACCCGCACATGCCTTACCAGCCACCCGCCGCCGCAGCCGCGCGCATGGGCAACCCGAGCGCGAGCAGCGCCGTCGTCAGAGACTTCGTCAGCGAAGCCCGCAACAAGCAGGACATATATTTCTCCGGCGACTATCCGCCGGCGGAGATCGCCGCCACGCGGGCCCTGTATGATGCGGAGATACTGCACGTGGACGAGCAGGTGGGTCGCATCCTGGCCGCGTTGGACGAGTCGGGCAGAGGCAACGACACGATCGTCGTCTTTGCCGCCGACCACGGCGAGAGCCTCGGCGATCACGGACTCTACTTCGCTCACGACTTCACATTGTACGACGAGTTGCTGCACGTGCCGCTGGTGGTGAGAGTGCCCGGCGTCGCGCCGGCGCGAATCGGCGGCGAGGTGTCGCTCATCGACGTACTGCCGAGCCTGTGTGAGTGGATGCGACTCTCGTGCGCGGAGCCGATGGACGGCCGTCTACTGCCGCTCTCGCCGCTGCAAGGCGAAGAGGTCCGCACGGTATTCGCCGCGAGCGTTCCCTACCGCAAGCGCTATGACCGCGCGCCCCGGCTGTCGCTACCCGGGCCGGACGGGCGCTGGACGATGGCGCGCTCGAACGGGCTCAAGGTCATACGCATACCCCGCCCGCAGGGGCCGCTCTGGGAGGCCTACGACACCGACAGGGATCCCGGCGAGGCAACCGATATCGCCAGCCGCGAAGACCTCATGGCAATGCGCCCAGCGCTGACCTCGTGGATGGCACAGATGAAGGCGTCGAGACCGCCCGAGACCGCCGCGCCACCGCCGCTCGGCAAGGCAACGCGCGAGCGCCTACGTGCGCTCGGCTATCTTCGTTAGCCCGGGTTAGAAGCGGTCTACGTGGACGCGGAAGGTCTGTCCCGTCCAGATCAGATCCACGGCATCGGCATGAATCGAGGCCACCTTCATGCCTTCGACGATATCTCCCTCGCGGGCCACGGCAATACGGCCGCCAGAGATCCGCATCGAAACCATCCGCTCGCGGGGAATGCGCGCCCACATGATGAACATCAAATCGACGCCGGGCGCTCCCTCGGGGGGATTCACCAGTACCTCCAGAGTCTCCGGTCCATCGCCGGCCGGGCCCGCACCGGGCACCGCTTTACCGTCCGTCGAGGCAGAGTTGAGAGCGGCCAACGCCCCCGGCGGAATGTGCCACTGGAACGGCTTCTCGGTTGGTGCTTTCGCAGCCGGTGCGGCCGGCTTCGCCGTCGGCCCGGGCGCTGGCGGGGCTGGCGCGCCCACGGCCTTGGCCGCCGGCCCGTCCACTGGCCCTGGCGCTGCACCGGTCGCCGCGGTTACACCCGTCGAGACGATTTTCCCGGCGGGCTTCGCCACAGGCGGTACGAGCCTGCCGGGCGTTGCCTTGATCGGCGCTTTCGCAGCCGGTGCGGCCGGCTTGGCCGTCGGCACGACCGCTGCTCCGACCGCCGCAGCGCCACCCGTCGCCGCGATCTTTCGGGCGGGCTTCGCCAAAGGCGGTACGACCTTGCTCGGCGCTGTGGCCGGCGCTCGTGCAGCTTTGGACGGCTGAGTCGGCTCCGCCTTCGCGGCAGGCACCGCGGGGGCCTTTTCGCGCTCGCGTTGCTTGGCGGACTTGCCACGCGCCGGCTCGGCCACGGTTTTCGGCGGACCGGCATCGCCGTCCCCGGGACTGTCGGGCGTAAGGTCCAACAGTACGGGCGCAAGCTCCTGGGCCCGGGCCACCGGAGCCTTCTTCTCGACTCCTTGCCGCGCCTGCGGCTTCTTTGCGGGGGTCGGCGCCGGCCAGGGGCCGCCGCGTGCGGCCGGAGCAGTTCGGCGCTCTGCTGCCTTCGGGGCAGGCGCCTGCGCCACGACATCGGCGCCACTTACGGCGGTGTCGTCGTCCGTGCGGGTCGCGCGCTGCGCCAGCACACCGACGCCGAAAGTGGCCACGACGACGATCGCCAGCGTGAGCCAGCGTCGGCCGCCACCACGCCTGCCGGGCGGATCCGATCCCGAATCCGGCTCTTCGAAAGCGTCGGGCACCGAGCCCAGACCACCGCTTGCCCGTTCGGGATCGCGTTTGACCGCATCGAGAATAGTGCTCATCGAAAACCGTCCGTCGGCCCGTCGGGGCCGGGCTCTAGTGTAGGTCGTTCGAATCGGCCGAGCGAGTTGTAGAGCAGTATCTGCGTGATCGGCCCGACCACCCCATCGACGGCAACGCTCCTGGACTCCTGGAAGCTGCGCACGGCGCCCTCGGTGGCTTCGTCGAAGCGCCCGCTTGGCGCGCCGTCGTAGGCGCCTAGCTCACGCAGCATCTCCTGCAGCTTGCGGACCGCGGGGCCACCGCTCCCCTGACCGATGTTACGCTCGAGCCGCCCCACGTCGCGCCACAAGACGTGGGCGCGTCCGTTCCACCAGCGACCGAGCAGCTCCCAGGAAAGCGAGACGCCGCCCTCGAGCACGAGACGATCGCCGGCGGGGTCTGCTGCCGCGACCAACACGTAGCGGACACCGGCGTCGGCCGGCAGTTCGAGCTCTACTATCGCAGGCAGATCGATGAGGCGCAGGAAGGCGGTGTTCATCTGCGCCGCCAGATAGCGCAAGCCGCGCGAGTCCGCGATCGCCTCGAGGTCGAGGCTTCCCGAGCCCACCTCGTCACCACTCAGCCGGGCGGCGCCCCAAAGCTCGAGCAGATGAGACAGGCTGCGCGTAGCGCCTTCGAACACAGAACCGTGGGCGAGACGCCTCGCTATCGCCCCTGCATCCTCAGGCGGTGTCTCGACCGCAGGCAATTCGCCGGCTGGTGCCGCGGCAACGGGCGCCGTGGCCTTCGGCGCCGCGCCAGGCACACCCTGTTCAACATCTGTGCTACCTCGCTCGACGCCGGGTACGCCCTGTTCAACATCTGCGCGACCTCGCTCGACGCCGGGTACGCCCTCGGGCGCTTCAGCAACCGGCTGCCGTCGCGCCGTCCCCCTTCGTGGACCGCGCGCCCTCCGCATAGCAGCCTTCTCGACGACCTCGGCCGCGGCCGGCTCCGTTTGCACTCCGGAGGCAGACGGCCCTGCCTCGTCAACGGCAACAGCCTCTGCACCTCTCTCGGCTACAGACACCGCCGGCCATCGCTCGAGCGGTGCGAACATGAAAAAGGCAACCAATCCCGCAGCCGCCAGTACACCCGCACCCAGGGCTGCCCGCGTGAGCCAACTCCGCTGCCTGGTGGGCACGGGCCCGCTTCCGTGGCCGAGCTCGCGCGCCGCATCGGCCACCTCCGCCACGCCCACCTTGCCGGCGTTCTTCGTGAAGGCGACCAGCAGGGAGCGGTGGGCGAGGATGTTGAGCAGACGCGGCACGCCCCCGGAGAACTGGTAGATGAGATCGATGGCACGCGGCTCGAAGAGCTCATTCTCGGCGCCGGCCACGCGCAGCCGGTGGCGGAGATACTCGCCGCTCTCGGTGCGGTCGAGGGCCTCGAGGTGCCAGCGCACGGTGACCCGCTGGTTGAGCTGGCGCAGGTCGTGGCGCTCGAGGAGCTGGCGCAGCTCGGGCTGGCCGACCAGCACGATCTGGATGAGCTTCTCTGTCTCCGTTTCCAGGTTGGACAGCAGGCGTAGCTGCTCGAGCACCACCGGGTCGAGATTTTGGGCTTCGTCAACGATGACGACGGTCCGGCCTTCCTCCTCTTTGGTGCGGTGCAGGAAGGCGTTGAGCTCCTCTATGAGCTCCTTGCGGCTACTGGAGCTCGACGGCAGATCGAGCTCGGCGTTGATCGTCTGTAGCAGCTCGGTCGACGTGAGGACCGGATTGACTATGTAGACGATGACGACCTTCTCGTCGGTGTCGCGCAGAAGGGCGCGAATAAGCGTGGTTTTGCCCGAGCCCACCTCGCCGGTCACCGACACGAAGCCGCTGCCCTCGTTCACACCATAGAGGAGATGCGCAAACGCCTCGCGATGCTTCCCGCTCATGAAGAGGTAACGGGGATCAGGCGTGAGGCGGAAGGGTAAGTCCTCTAGTCCGAAGAAGCTCTCGTACATAGAGAAGCATGCATCATCGCCAAGCAGGGTCTGCAATTCAAGCGCGCGCCGCCGTCAGCGCTCGGCGGGGGGATTTCCGCGGCCCCGTGGCCTTATCGGCGGCGGTTGCTCGCACCGTCTGTCGTGGGTGGAAACAGTCGCGCGCTTTGCCAGCGCCCCTGGCAGCCGTTACTTAGCGTGGATGCCCCGGCGCAAGCCTCCTATTCCAAGAGCGTTCTTCCTGGTCGCCGCGGCCAATTTCCTGTTCTTCGTCAACTTCTCCTTCTTCTTTCTGTTGCCGCTGTGGGTGCTCGAGCACGGTGGCGGTGAGGAGTTGGCCGGCCGTATTTCCGGCATCTCCGGTTTCGCCGGCCTGGCCGTCCTACCGATCATCGGCTACCTCCTGGACCGCTTCGGCCGCCGCCGCTTCATGATCGCCGGCGCCGTCGCTTCGGCGGCCTGTTCTTTTGCCTACCTGACCGTCGATGGAATCGGTCAATGGCTCTACCTGTTGCGCGTGGTGCAGGGCATCGCCTTCACCCTGGCATTTACCGGGGCGCAAACCCTGGCCGTCCTCTTCGCGCCGCTGCAGAGGCGGGCCGAGGCCATCGGCTGGTTCGGCATCTCCACCATCCTACCCCATGCCGTGAGCCCGCCTCTCGGCGAGGAGATCATCCGCCGCTGGGGCTTTGATGCGATGTTCGCCGTCGGCGGCTGCATTGCCCTGCTCGCCGTGCTGATCTCGAGCTTCATCCGCCGGCCTCCGGCGCTGGTCGTAGGCAGCCGCGACGGTGAGGCCGATTCCGCTCTCGTGGTTCGCGCCGTGGCAACCGCGGCCGCAGCCATGCTTTGCTGCGGCTTCGGCTTCGGCGCCACGATGACCTTCGTACCGGTGCTCATGGAACGGCTCGAGCTCGGCCGCGTCGGGCCGTTCTTCATCGCCTGGAGCCTTGCCGCGGTATCGGTGCGCATACTGTTCGGCGCCACCTCGGACCGCATCGGGCGCCGCGCCGTGCTGGTCCCCGCCATGTTCATGATGTCCGCGGCGGTGGCTGCGCTGGCCTTCGTGCGCTGGTATCCAGGAATGATCGCGATCGCCGTCGTGTTCGGCTTCGCGCAAGGGCTGCTCTATCCGACCATGAACGCGCTGGTTGCCGACTGGAGCAACCCGCGCAACATCGGCCGCACGCAGAGCGTCTTCAGCGGCTCCTATAGCCTCGGCATCGCCTCTTGCGCCTTCTTCTTCGGCACCATCGTCGAGGCCCACGGCTGGCAAGCGATGTTCCTCACGGCCAGTGCCGTCACGCTGCTCGGCCTCGGGATCTTCCTCGGCGGCCCCAAACAAGGCGCCGAGCCAGGCTAGAACGAGAAGAAGTCTTCGGCGTCGCCGGCCTTGATGCTGATGTTGGCAAGCTTGCCAGAGCGAAAGACCCGTAGCTCGACTACGTCGCCCGGGGAGTGCTCCCATAGTTGCTCGTAGAGCTCGGGGCGCCCGGTCACTTGGCGCGTATTGAGGCTCACTATCACATCGCCCACTACCAGGCCGGAACTTTCTCCAGGGCCGCCCGGGATGAGCCCGGCGACCACGGTGCGGTCGGGAAGCGCGTAGCAGAACATGCCCAGCCAGGCGCGGTCGGGTCTGGTCACCCGCCGGCCGTTTACCAGAAACTCATCGGCGTAGTCGTAGTAGTGCTCGGAGGGAATCGCGAGCGTAGACCGCCCGACTGCTCCGAGGTTGAGCGAGGCAATACCGACGAGCTGTCCGTTGGTATTGCAAAGTGGTCCTCCGCCGAGGCCCGGGTTGATCATGCTGACCCAGACGGCCCTATCGAGCAGATACTCCCAGTAGGCATCGAAGGGCTCCAGCGAAGAGATGAACCCACAGCCGGCGCGGCGCTCGCTGCCGCCCACACTGGCAACCGAGAAGACGTCCTGCCCGGTTCTCAGGGCCGAGGAATCGCCCGCGGGTAGCGGGGCCAGCACACCCGGCTCTATGGCGAGAACGGCCACACCGGTGAAGAAATCCTGCGCCACCATACGCGCTTGGTGGTCGTTGCCATCGGCGTCGGTCGCAGTAACGGTGTCCGCTCCCAGGACTATGTAATTGACGGTCAATATGCGCCCGTCGTGATCGACGACCGCCCCGGTGCCGAAGCGCTGGGTGCCGAGAACGGCCACGGACGGATGCGAGTCGGGCACCTCGACGGCAAGCGTGACCGTCGAGCTCGTGACCCTGTGCAGTACTTCCAGGCTGGCATCCACGAGGGCAACCTAGACAGCGCCAGACGCGGGGGCAACCGGCCCGGCCAACACCGGCCCGGCCATCACGCGCCCTCCGCTTGAACGCTCCCCGCCGCGCACCTGGGCCGCGGCGGCATTCGAGCGCCGCTCGAAGCTGACTCACGCCTGGCGCTCTCGCGACGAGCTTTCACGAATAATCCGGGCTAGGAGTGGCCGCACGATGGCAAAACAGCCGCACGAAGGTCTGGCCCCGTGGGACCTTTTCCGCAGACACGCACGGCAGCCGTATGCATTCTTCCTCGATCGTGCCGGCGCGCCGAGCTTTGCCGGCTCGCAGCCATCGGCCCAACTCGTGGTCGAACGTGACGGAGGCAGCCGGCTGTGGCAGGCGGGGGCCTGGAAGAAGCTGGCGGCGGCGCCGGTCGAAGCCATTTCGCGCTTCGTCGAGGAAAGCCGCAGCGAGACCGCCGAGCCGTCGGAATGGATCGGCCGCGGTGTGGCGCTGCCGCGTACGGTTGGCTATCTGGCCTACGAGCTGGGCCGCTTCATAGAAGAAGTCCCCGCCTGCGCCGACGACCCGGTCGGCGCACCGTTGGCCGTCCTTTCCACATACGACAGTTTCGACGTGTGGCTGCCCGACGCGGCGGGCGTGCGTACCGTGAGATTCGCCGATGGGGCCAGCACCGGCGCCACCGTACCCGTCGAGGACGAGCGCCTGCGTCCGGCTGGCCGGTGCTACGAGACGCCGCTCGCGGCTTACATGGCCGGATTCGATCGCGTCATGCGCGCCATCCGCGCCGGTGAGATCTATCAGGCCAACCTGTCCCGGCGAATGGCTTTCGCGGCAGCCGAAGCTCCCGATGCCTTGTATGCCCGGCTACGCGAGCGCCAGCCCGTCCCGCAGGGGGCCTTCCTCGAGGCGGGCGGTTTCCACCTTCTGAGCAACTCCCCGGAGTGCTTCCTTCGTATCGACGGAGAGCGCATCTCCACATTCCCGATAAAGGGCACGCGACGCCGCGCGCTCGGCAGCAGGGAGGATGCGCGCCTGCGCCTGGAACTCGAGAACGATCCCAAGGAGCAGGCCGAGCACGTCATGATCGTAGATCTCGAGCGCAACGACCTCGGCCGCATTTCACGGACGGGAAGCGTGTCGCTGGCGGCCCACGCGCAACCGCACACCTTCGCGACACTTCACCACCTCATATCCGAGGTGCGCGGCGTGCTCCGTAACGGCGTCGATTTCGCGGCGGTGCTGCGGGCCTGTTTCCCTGGCGGCTCGATAACCGGAACGCCGAAGATAAAGGCCATGGAGATCATCGCCGAGGTCGAAGGGTGTGCGCGAGGAGTCTACACGGGAGCGATCGGCTGCATGAACGGCGGCCGTTCCGTCGAGCTCAACATAGCCATTCGCACCGCCGTGCACACCGGTGGGCGCCTGCACTACTCGAGCGGCGGCGCCGTCGTGGCCGACTCGGTGGCCGAACGCGAGCACGAGGAGACGCAGATCAAGGCGCGCGCTTTCGAGGAGACAGTTCAAGCAGCCACAGGGGAGGCCTCCGCGGCCCTATGATCCGATGAAGAGTTCGATCTGCTTCCTCAACGGTCGCTATCTCGATACCAACGACGCGACCGTCTCGGCTCTCGACCGCGGATTCCTCTTCGGCGAAGGCCTGTTCGAGACCTGGCGTACCTACAAGGGGCAGCCCTTCGGTTTGCGCGAGCACCTGCGGCGCATGGCGAAGTCGGCTCGCGCACTCGGCATACCCTTCGACCCGCAGGAGCCGTGGCATGCACGTACGCGGCGCCTGACGCGCGCAAACGACATGGCGGCCGGCAGTGCGGCCGTGCGCTTGACGATCACGCGCGGCAGCGGTCCGGTTTCCCTCATTCCCGGCCGGGCGGGCAAGCCGACCCGCCTGATGCTGGTGCGGCCTCTCGACCCCAAGCTGCCGGAGGCCCGCATGCGCGGTGTCAGCATTCACCTGATGCGCTGTGGGCGTGGCGTCCAGGACGAGATTCGCCAGATAAAGAGCCTCAACTACCTGCCCGCCATAATCGGCAAGCAAAGAGCGAGCGCCCACGGGTGCTTCGAGGCCGTCTATCATCTCGACGACGGGACGGTCCTCGAGGGAACCACCAGCAATCTGTTCGTGGTAAAGCGCGGCACGCTGGTCACCACTCCCGTGGCCGAAGGACTGCTGCCCGGCATCACCAGGGCGATGGTACTCGCACTGGCGCGCCGCCTGGGACCGGTTGACGAGCGCCCGCTGCAGATCGCCGATCTGAATTCGGCGGATGAAGTCTTCCTTACCTCATCCTCGATAGAGGTGCTGCCGGTGACCCGCATCGGGCGGCGGGCCGTTGCCGCCGGCCGCGTAGGTGAACTGACGCAAGAACTCGAGCGTCGTTACCGCAAGCGCGTGGCACGGTCGCTCGGCATGCCGGTCGGGGATCTCGGCGACTGAGCTGCTGTGGATTCTCCGTCTGCGGCCGCGCCTGTAGCGGCCGGCAAGCGCGGTCAGCCGAGGATGCTCAGAGCGACGTAGCACAGCGTGCCCACGAGCAGGCCCCACAGCCCATCGACCTTGAGCCCCGGACGTCCTTGCGAGGTGGCCTCGAAGGCCCAGATGCCGAGCGCCACCGGCACGAGGATGAAGAGCATTGCCCACGGCGTCGGCCACAAATCAGGGTCGTTGGCGATTCGCGCGGGATGGGCCAGGCGCCACTCGAGGCCGAGCACGATGAACGCGACCAGCGCTACACGAATGACCCTGCCGGCGCGCTCCGGAGTCGGCGTATCGCTTCCCGTAGTTCCTGCCTCCATGACGACCCCACCAGCCTCGAGGTTGGCTCTCACCAGGATTCTCCACTGCGGGTCGGCGGCGACCCGCGGCGAGCAACACCGGCTGGCGGTGGCGGCAGGGTAGGCGCGCTTTGCGGTTGCTCAATGGCTTCTGCAGCC
>PIVZ01001271.1 GCA_003354045.1 bacterium | reverse complement strand
ACCGGCTGGCCGACGAACTGGCGGACAGGTACCCCGAGATTGAAGAAGCTGTGAGACTGTGAATAGGCTGCAAGAGCTGGCCGATGCCGGCCGAGGCACTGCTGCACGAGTAGGAGATCGTCTCGTTCACCTGCGAGGCGCCACCTGGGAAGCGCCATCTGCGAGGCGACACCTGCGAGACGCCATCTTCCAGACGCCGACGGTCACGCGTCACCACGCCATGACGCTGATCCCGACGATCGGAAAGAGTCGCACGCCGCCATAGGGATAGGAGTTGTATCCACCACGGCTCGACTCGACCGCATACTGCATGGCGGTGTTCTTCCGGTTCAGCAGATTGATGAGATCGATGAAGAGGGCGGTATCCGTCGAGCCCTTCGTCACTCGGTAGTGCAGCTTCAGATCGAGCCGCTGGTAACGAGCGAGGCGCACGGAGTTGATCTCTGCATCGGCGGGTGGAGGCGTCGCGTCCTCGAGCGGCGTGTAGGGTCGGCCGGTCAGATCCTGCCAGGCGAGTGAGAGAGTCAGGTTCTCGCGGAATGGATAGGCGAGACGCAAACGCCAGGCGCGCGGTCGATCGTAGTCTCCCACCCGGAGTTCCCCCAGTGTCCCCTCCTGCTTCCAGACCAGTGCCCGGCTGAGGGCGGTATGGAGGAGGTGCCGGGTTTGT
The DNA here is from genome assembly GCA_003354045.1 of bacterium. Lineage (GTDB taxonomy): Bacteria > Desulfobacterota > Binatia > UBA1149 > CAITLU01 > PIVZ01. The sequence goes on along the minus strand of PIVZ01001271.1, from coordinate 86 downwards.
GCGGTGGCCAGGTAGGCATTTCCCGCGCGGCGTTCTGTACGAATCAGCGCGGAATAGGTGATAATCACCAGGGTCAGAAGCGCCAG
>PIVZ01000080.1 GCA_003354045.1 bacterium | reverse complement strand
CGCCGAACTGGGTGAGGAAGTAGCCGAGCTGGAGCGCCATCACCATGCCGGTGAAGATGGCGGTGAGGTTGACGATCGAGAGCGAGCGGACGCCGACCTCATAGAGCTGGTCGATGAGGATGCGCGGCCGCGGCGGGGAGCGCAGCGCGGCGAAGCTCGCCTCGAAGAAAAGCAAGACGAACCCACCGAGCGACGAAACCCAACCCATCCCTTACCTCTCAAACGGTGCTCGAGTGGCCTTGATACACACGAGTCAACCTCGGAAGTTTATCACGGCTGAGCGGCCACGGTCCATTTTCGAGCCGCTGTCAGGGGCGAAGCGAGTACGTCCGGCAGGGTGTATCGACGTGTGCCGGCTCGCAGGCGGATCCCTGGTCCGGGTCAGCCCGGGTTAGTCGGTGTCGTGCTCGGCGTCGGCCCACTCGCCGGCGCGATCCATCTCGTCGATGACCGAGATGTGCGTCATGCGAACGCCGGCCAGATAGGCGCTACGGGCGATCATGTGGCCGCCGACCGGATTGGTCATGAACACGAACCACATGGTGAGGATCTCGACGTAGACGTTCTCCCCCGCGGTGCCAAAGACGATTGCAGAGCCGAGCAGTACCCCCGCGATGCCGAAGGTGCTCGACTTGGTCACGGCGTGCAGGCGGCTGTAGACGTCGGGCATACGTATGAGGCCGATCGCACTCACGGCGATGAAGAAGGTGCCGATGATCAAGCTCAGACTTGCCAGTACCTCAGTCAATGGGCCGTCCCCCCAGTAGATATCTGGCCACCGCGACGGTGCCGAAGAAGCCGAGAATCGCCATCGCCATCACCGCGTCGAAATAGACGCGGCTCGAGGCCACGATACTCGCAACCACCACCACGGCCATTATGCAGGTCGTGAGGTGGTCGGCCGCCACCACGCGGTCGGCCACGCTCGGGCCCCTGACCACGCGGTAAAGCGCCGGCACCATCGAGAAGCCGAGCACGAAAAGGCAGGAAAGCGCTACCGTCTCTATCATCGTTCCAACTCGAGCAGCTCTTTTTCGAATGTGCCCCGGATCGACTCGGTGGTTTCTTCGGGGCTCTCGATGTTGAGCGTGTGTATGTAGAGGATCGAGTGATCCTTGGAGATCTCGACGGTCAGAGTCCCCGGCGTGAGCGTGATGAGGTTGGCCAGGAAGGTGATCGTGAGCTCACTCGTCAACTCGGTCTTGTAGGCTATGATCCCGGGATTGATGACCATCTTCGGGGAGAGCACGATGCGCGCCACGGCGAGGTTGGACATGGCGAGCTCGCGCGCGAATACGACAGCCAGACGGAACGCATGATAGAGCCAGCGCATCACTGAGTTCCCCTGAGCACGGCGGCCACGTAGGCGCTCGGGTCGAGAAGCTGCTCGGCTGCGATACGCGCATAGGGCATGGCGGTTTGTGCGCCCAACCCGAGCGCTATGCCGAGAGCGACCAGCACCGCGATCGACACCAAGCGTGCGCGATAGCCGGGCGCCTCTCCGGCCGGCAGGCCCTCCTCGCACCAGAACGCGTAGCGATAGATCTTCATCATCGAGAACAGCGTGAGGAAGCTCACCAGCAGGCTCACGCCGACGATCAGGTAGTTGGTTCCCTGGAGGCCTGCCTCGATGAGCATCAACTTGGCCACGAAGCCGCTCAGCGGCGGCACGCCGGCCAGGCCGAGGCCGGCCAGCAAGAACAGGCCCGCAAGCGCCGGCTCGCGCTCGATAACGCCGCCCAGCCTCCTCAGACTCGTCGAGCCGCGCGACTTCTCGACCGCCCCGGCCACCAGGAAGAGCGCAGTCTTCACCAGGATGTGGTGGATGATGTAGAAGATCCCGCCGGCCAGCCCGAGCGGGCTCAGCAGCCCCAGCCCCATGATCATGTAACCGATCTGGCTCACGATGTGGTAGGAGAGGATCCGCTTCATGTCCCACTGCGAGAGCGCACCGAGGACGCCGAGCAGCATGGTGGCCCCGGCGATGAACAGCAGCAGCGGACCCAGGTAGTCGAGATCGGAGAACAGCAGCGTCACGACCCGGAACAGCGCGTATACGCCGACCTTGGTCAGAAGGCCGCCGAACAGACCGCTGATCACCGTGGGCGGGGCGAAGTAGGAGCGGGGCAGCCACGAGTAGACCGGGAACAAAGCCGCCTTGATGCTGAACACCACGATGAAGATCGCGGCCACGATGCCCTTGAGCGCCTGGTCGTCCACGGCGGCCAACTTGACCGAGATATCCGCCATGTTGAGCGTTCCGGTCAAGCTGTAGATCATGGCCACGCCGACCAGGAACAGCGTCGAGGAGACCACGTTTATGACCAGGTACTTGAAGGTCTCCTGGAGCTGATAGGCGGTGCTGCCGAGCGACATCAGCGCATAGGAGCTTACCAGCAGGACCTCGAACCACACGAACAGATTGAACAGATCGCCGGTCAGGAAGGAGCCGTTGACGCCCATCAGCAGGAACTCGAAGAGCGCGTAGAAGAACATCCGCTCGCGTGCTTCATCCAGAGACCAGCAGGCAAAGATCAAGGTGGCCGTCGATACGACCATGGTGACCAGCACCATCAGGGCGCTCAGCATGTCGACGGCGAAGACGATGCCGAACGGAGGCTCCCAGCCGCCGAACGCCAGTACCTGCACGCCGTCGCGCTCCACGGTGGCGACCAGCACCAAGGCAACCCCCAGCGTTATCGTGTTGGCCACCAGCGCCAAGGCGCGCGACAGTCGCGGCCTCTCGCGCGTGAACAACAGCACGATCGCCGCAGCCAGCGGCAGTACGACGGGAAGGATGGGCAGATTACTCATCGGCCAGCCTTCCGTGCAGCTCGCGCAGGTCGTCGGTCGAATGCGTCTGGTATATGCGCAGAGCCAGCGTGAGCAGCAGCGCGTTCACTCCGAAGCCGATCACGATCGCGGTGAGGATGAGCGCCTGTGGCAGGGGGTCGACGGTAAGCTGGCTGCCGTGCGCTATGATCGGCGCGCCTCCGGGGCGCAGCCCCCCGCTGGCCAGCAGCATCAGGTTGGTTCCGTTCGACATCAGGCCGATGCCGATGATTACGCGCAAGAGGGTCCTGTCGAGCAGGAGATAGATGCCGCCGGTGAAGAACGTGGCGACCACTGTGAGAATCGCGAGTTCCATCACTCTCTATCCGTCATCGCACGGATCACCGTGACCACGTTGCCGACCACGACCACGTAGACGCCGAGGTCGAAGAGCGCGGCGCTGGCCAGCTCTATGTCGCCGATGGCGGGAACGTGCACGTGCCCGAAGGTATGGGTGAAGAACGGGTAGCCGAGCAGCATCGGCACGGTGGCCGTCGTCAATGCGATTGCCAGGCCCACGCCGATGGCTATCAAGAAACCGCCCTCGCGTTCGCTGGTGCGGTCACGTCCGAAGGCCAGATAGCGGAGCACGATCGCGGCCGCCGTCAACAGCCCTGCTATGAATCCTCCTCCCGGCGAATTATGTCCCTTGAGGAAGAGCAATACCGCGAAGGCGAGCATCACCGGATAGGCGAAGCGGGCGACGGTGGTGAGGATCAGCGACGGTGGCATCGTCAGGCGTCCTCCACCCGTATCTTGATGAGCGCATAACAGGCCAGCGCGGCCACGCCGAGCACGGTGATCTCACCGAGCGTATCCAGACCTCTGAAATCCACCAAAATGACGTTGACGATGTTGTGGCCACCGGCGCGGTCGATGCTGTTGCGAACGAAGAACTCGGCGATCGTCTCGGCCACCCTGTTGCCACGCATTATCGCCAGGGTGAGCGCGATGCCGCAGCCGCTGACCAGCGCCAGGGTAAAGTGCCCGGGGCGGAAGCGCCTCTTCACGTGCCTGCCGTAGGTGGGCAAGAAGACGAACACGGCCAGGAACAGCGCGACGGAGATCGTCTCCACCATTATCTGGGTGAGCGCCAGGTCGGGCGCACCGAGCAGTGCGAACAGCAGTGCCAGCGAGTAGCCGCTGGCCCCCAAGGCGAGAATCGCGGCCAGCCGCGTACGCGCCAGTGCGGTGCCGACGGCGGCGCCGATGGTTACGAGCGATACGAAGAACTCGAAGGCGTAGGCCTGGCGCGTCGGCCAGGCCCGGAGCGCCGGTACCCCGTCATGGATTACCACGCCGGCAACCGCAGCGACGCCGACGGACAAGATCACGATGATGTAGCGCCAGATCAGTCCGTTCATGTATGAGGCGGTCAGTGCTTTCGACCAGGTCTCGAGCTTCTCCAAACTGAAGTCGTAGACCTTGTCAGCGACCAGCTGCGGTGCATCCGGGTCCCGCTTGCGCCACCACATGAAGTAGAGCAGCAGGCCGCCGCCGATGGCCGTCGCGCTCGCTGCCAGCGCTCCCGACAGCCCATGCCAAAGAGCGAAGTGAAGGTGGGGGGGCGAGTCGCCGATCGCTGCCGCCACCGAGGCGCCGATGAAGTGGGCCGCCAGAGGTTGCGGGAACAGTCCCAGCGCGATCGCGCCTGCGATCAGCAGCGCGGGGCCCCACAGCAGCGCCAGCGATGGATCGTGGCCGGCCTGCGCCGTCTCGCCGTCGCTTTCTCGGCCTCGGCCGCCGGCCAGTCCGACCGCGAGCGCGAAGCAGTAGCCGGCGGTGAGGACGGCTCCGATGACTGCCACCGAGGCCAGCAGCGGTCCGAAGGTGAGCGCCTCGGTGAGGAACATCTCCTTGGAGATGAAGCCGCCAAGGGGAGGCACTCCCGCCATCGACAGCGCTCCTATGGCCAGCAACACGTAGGTGCGCGGCATGAGCCTGCGCAGCGGCCCGAGCTTGGTGAGGTCGCGCGTGTGGGCCTCGTGCTCGATGACGCCCACCAGCAGGAACAGGGCGCCCTTGAAGAGGCCGTGGTTGAGCAGGTGAAAGAGACCCGCGCTGGTGGTGGCGGCACTCGAGCCGGCGAGCATCGAGAGTATGAGTCCGAGCTGGCTCACGGTGGAAAAGGCGAGCAGCGCCTTCAAGTCCGACTGGCGAAGTGCAAGGAAGCTGCCCCAGGCCATCGTCACTATGCCCAGGGTCGCCAGCGTCGGTGTCCACAGCGGAACGCCGACCAGCAACGGCCCCAGCCTTGCCACCAGGTAGAGGCCCGCCTTGACCATGGTGGCCGCGTGCAGGTAGGCACTGACGGGCGTAGGAGCCTCCATCGCGGTCGGCAGCCACAGGTGGAAGGGGAACTGCGCCGACTTGGTGATCGCGCCGAGGATGACAAGGATAGCGGCCGGCGTGGCCCACGGGCTGGCCAGCACGAGCTCGCGGCGCTCGATCAGCATTGGGATCTCGAAGGTGCCCGCCGCCAGACCGATCATGATGAAGCCGGCGAGCATGGCCAGTCCGCCGATAGCGGTGATGACCAGGGCCTTGAGCGCCCCATAGCGTGATCGCTCTCGCTCGTGCCAGAAGCCGATCAGCAAGAACGAGGTAATGCTGGTCATTTCCCAGAAGACGAACAACGAGATCAGATTGCCCGAGAAGACCACGCCCAGCATCGCGCCCATGAAGAGCAACAGGTAGATGAAGAAGCGTCGTCTGTTCTCCGATTCGTCGAGGTAGGAAGCCGCGAATGAGAATACGACGAAGCCGATGCCGCTTATGAGAAGCGCGAACAGAAGACTGAGCCCGTCGGCTTGTAGCGAGAAGGACAGACCGAGCGCCGGTGCCCAGGGAATCATCAAGTGGCCGGGGTGATCGAGAAAATCGGGGACGGCCGCGGCAATGAGCAGCAGGCTGCCGGCGACGAAGGCGGAGGCTATCCAGCCCGCGGATTTGCCCCGCGGCGGCGCCACCAGCCCGAGAATCGTGGCTCCCGCGAAGGGAAGTAAGCAAGCTATCAGCAGTCCGCCCATCTTCCACACTGCCTCCATGCGGAGGCTTAGCCGTCAGCTCCCTTTCGTTACCTGCGTGTTTCCTGCCGGGATTGGGTGCGCGAGTGGCACCGAGGGTGCTATCTCTTTTCCGCGGGGTCAAACGACTTTGCGTGCACCGTGGGCGACCTGCGGAGTGCGTGCGATTCCCTTGTCGTAAAGGGATTTTCGCGCGGTGTCCCGATCACGCTGCGGCCGCGAGGTGCGCGGACGTTCCGTCAAGCCTACCTGACACGGCGTGGCCCGGCTCTGGCGCGCGCAATGCGGCCGGCGCACGGTAGCGCACTGCCTCCACCGCTTTGTGCCGGTCAGTCGGTGGCGGTTTGTCGAAGGTTTGCCAGGGCGGCGTCTATCTCCGCTACCACCGGGGGCAGCGGCTCGCTCTTCAAAGCGGCATGCAGGGAGCTCTTCACGGCAGTGCCGGTGCTCGAGGCGGCCGCGCCGGCGGTTGCCGCCAGGTGCCCGAGCGCCCAGGCGGCGTGTGCGCGGACCAATGCTTCGTCATGGCTGCGCAGCGCGTTCTCGAGAGGCGCAGTGGCTTCCACATTCATGCTGTTGCCGAGAGCGATGGCCGCGTTACGCGCCAGCCCCCTGCGTTTCGCTCGGGCAACTGCGCTGGACCCGTAGCAGGCGCGGAACTCTTCGTGCGATATCGCGAGCAGGTCGGGGAGATAGGGCGTGAGCTCCCCGCCGGCGGCTGGCTGGGTGCGGCCGTTCCACGGGCAGACCTGCTGGCAGACGTCGCAGCCGAACACCCAGTTGCCGAGCATCGGCCTGAGCTCGCGATCGATCGGTCCGCGGTGCTCTATGGTCAAGTAGGAGATGCAGCGGCTGGCATCGATGGTCGGCTGGCCGTCGAGTGCGCCGGTGGGGCAGGCTGGTCCGCACGCGTTGCAGGTGCCGCAGTGCTCGCCGGCGAAGGTGCCGTCGGGTTCGAAGCGTGCAGTGGTGAGCAGGCAGCCGAGCAGAAAATAGGAGCCGACGGGCAGCAGCAGGATGTTGGTGTTGTGTCCGTACCAGCCGAGGCCCGCCGCTCTGGCCAGATGCTTTTCCACCAGCGGCCCGCTGTCCACGTGGACGCGACTCACGCCTGCGCAGGCCTGCCTCACTACATCGGAGAGGCTCTCTAGCTTGGCGGATAGGTGCTCGTGGTAGTCGGGCCCAAGGGCGTAGGCTGCGATGCGTCCCTCGAGCTTGCTGCCCCAGTCAGGGTCGGGGGGCGGTTGAGCGGGGTAGGGCCAGGCGACGACGATGATGCTGGCGGCACCCTCGAGCACCGCCGTGGGCAGTGTGCGTAGCTCGACCGAACGGGCCAGGTAGTCCATGTGGCCGTTTCGTCCGCCTTCGATCCAGGCCTCGAGCAACGGTCCGCAGCCGAGGGGGTCGGCGCAAGCAAAGCCACAGCGGGCAAAGCCCAGCGATGCGGCCGCCCGCCGGACTTCTTCCTTGACCCGATTGCTCACCGTGGCGCCGGCCATCTCGCCGCGAGCTTAACCCGCATGGGGCGCCACGCAATCTCCCACGGCGAGAACTGCCATCGATATCTGCGACCGAGCGAATTGCGGATTGGAATCGAAGTGTTACAGTGTCCTTGGAGCACCCCATGACCGACAACAAGAACGAAACCATCGTCGATCTCACGCCCAGTGCGGTCGAGAAAGTATATGCCTCCATGCGCAGCGAGGGCCTCGACGGGCAGGGACTTCGCCTTTCCGTCGTCAAAGGCGGCTGCAGCGGCTACGAGTATTCGATCAAATTCGCCCCCGAGCCCCAGGAGGGCGACTACGTCTACGAAGTCGAAAGCCTTCCCGTGTTCGTCGATGCCGACAGCAAGGCGCGGCTTGCCGGTACCGTCCTCGATTTCGTCGATGGCATCTACGGAGGCGGTCTCAAGTTCACCAACCCCAATGCCAAGAGCAGTTGCGGTTGCGGATCGTCGTTCTCGACCGAACAAGCCTGACCCTGGAGACCCGGCCGGGTCTTTAGCCACGATGGCTCGCCCCTGGCCGCGATGCCTTGCCACCTGTAGTCTTTCCGGCAGATTGGGTGGTGATGCATGCCGACGAAGGCGTCGAGAATAGCGGTATACCTTTCGAGCCATGGCTACGGACACTGCGTGCGTACGGGCGCACTGCTCGAATGCCTGCTCGAGTTCGCAGACTTCAAGCTCGAGGTAACCAGCCCGCTTCCGAGCGATTTCTGGCCCGAGAGCCTTTTGTCGCGGACGCACTGGGACCGGCGGGTCTGTGATCCGGGGGTCTCCCAGAGCGACGACGTGAGTGTGGACCGCGCCGCCACCCGCGCAAAGATCGACGAGTGGCTTGCCGGTCATGAGCAGGCGGTGGCGCGTGAGGCCGAGCGGCTCGCCTCCGGCTTCGATCTCGTCGTAGGCGACGTCCCGCCGCTGGCCTTTGCCGCGGCAGCACGTGCGGGCGTTCCGTCGGTGGCGGTGGCCAATTTCTCGTGGGATTGGATCTACTCGGAGATGGGCTTTGCCGAGGCTGGCGCGGTTGCCGCGTCGGCCTATGCAAGCGCCGGCGTGCTGCTCGAGCTCGAGCCCGCGGCACCGATGCCGGCCTTTCCGGAGCGTAGGCAGATAGGCCTGCTCGGGCGCAGACCCACCCGCGACCGCCAGCTTCTCAGAGACACCCTCGGCATTGCTCGCGACAGTAGCCTGGTGCTGCTGAGCTTTCGCACGACCGACGAGAGGATGCTCAGACTGCCCGAGCCGAGCCGAGCGGTGATCTACATGGTGCCGGCCGGCGACCACCCATGGCACCGCCGCGACGACGTGCTCGTGGCGCCGGCCGAGCTGCCCTACGTGGACCTGGTGGCGGCCGCCGACGTGGTCGTGAGCAAGCCCGGCTACGGCATAGTGGGCGACAGCGCCGGTTGCGGTACGCCGCTGCTGGTTACCGAGAGGAAAGGCTTCCCAGAGGACGTCGTCCTCGAGCGCTGGATCGACGGTAGAGATTGGACCGGCAAGGTCGGCAACGCGACACTTGCCGCCGGCGCCTGGCTGCCGGTTCTCGAAGGCATGCTCGCGCTCGAGCGCCCCGAGCCGTCGGCGCTGCCGGCCGGGCAGGCCGGGGCGCGGATCATAGCCGAACTGCTCGGTTAGCCTGCATGGATCACCACGCTGCGCGCACGAGGTGTTGTGATCCATGCCCGGCAGCCCGCCGGGCGATCACGCCGGGCTAGGCCGCGGGTCGACCCCGCGAGGAGTTCTACTTCCGGCGGTGCCGCCCGGTCACGGACTCTCGTCGCGAGGCTCGAGCGCTCTCTGCAGCAGCTCCTCCGCGCTGTGGATATAGCCGAAGGTCAGCCCCTCGCGCAGTTGCGGAGCGATCTCGCCGGCGTCTTTTTCGTTCAGTGCCGGCATCAGAATCTCTTTCACTCCCGCGCGCCGCGCCGCCAGCACCTTCTCTTTGATTCCTCCCACCGGCAGTACCGCGCCACGCAGTGTTATCTCTCCCGTCATCGCCAGGCGGCTGCGAATAGGACGCCCGGTGAGTACCGAGGCCAGCGCCGCCACCATGGTCACGCCGGCCGACGGTCCGTCTTTCGGAATCGCACCGGCTGGCACGTGGATGTGGATGTCGGAGTTCTCGTAGAACTCGGCATCGATGCCGTAGGCCTCGGCGTTGGTGCGCAGGAAGGTCAGCGCCGCCTGCGCAGATTCCTTCATGACGTCGCCGAGATGGCCGGTGAGCGTGAGCTGTTTTTTGCCATCCATGCGCGAGGCTTCGATGAAAAGGATGTCGCCACCCTGAGGCGTCCACGCCAGGCCGATGGCCACGCCCGGCTTGTGCTCGCGGTCGGCCAGCTCGGAGAAGAAACGCGGCGGGCCGAGATAGTCGGCCACGTCTTCCGGTCCCACTGTCAGAGGAGACGTCTCGCCTTCGCTCACGACGCGCGTGGCCACCTTGCGACATATCGAGCCTATCTCGCGCTCGAAGTTCCTGAGGCCGGCCTCGCGCGTATAGTCCCGTATGACGGTGGTGAGCGCGGCATCATCGAAGGAGACGAAACCCCCGTCGAGGCCGTTCTCTTCGATCTGTTTCGGTACCAGGTGGCGGCGGGCTATCTCGGCCTTTTCCTCCTCGCTGTAGCCGGGAAGCTCGAGCACCTCCATGCGGTCCTTCAAGGCCGGTGGGATGGGGTCGAGGTAGTTGGCGGTGGTGAGGAACAACACCCGCGAAAGGTCGACCGGAACGTCCAGGTAGTGATCGCGAAAGGTGAAGTTCTGCTCGGGATCGAGCACCTCGAGCAGCGCGGAGGACGGATCGCCGCGGACGTCGCTGCCCAGCTTGTCGATCTCGTCGAGCATGAACAGCGGATTGTTCGAGCCGGCGGACTTGAGACCCTGCACGATACGGCCGGGCAGGGAGCCGACATAGGTGCGCCGGTGGCCGCGGATCTCGGCCTCGTCACGTACCCCACCGAGGGAGAGGCGATAGAACTTACGTTCCAGAGCCCGTGCGATCGAGCGCCCGAGTGACGTCTTGCCGACGCCGGGCGGTCCCACCAGGCATAGGATGGGTCCGCGCGGGTTGGCGCGCAGCTTGCGCACCGCCAGGAACTCGAGGATTCGATCCTTCACCTTTTCCAGATCGAAGTGGTCTTCGTCGAGGATCGTGCGCGCGTGTTCGATGTCGAGGTTGTCCTCGGTCGAGATGGACCACGGAATGTCGGCAAGCCATTCGATGTAGGTGCGCACCACCGAGTGCTCTGCCGACTCCGGCGGTATGAGCCCCAATCGGTCAAGCTCGCTGTTGGCTGCCTCTAGCGCCTCCTCGGGCAGCTTGGCCTCCTCTATGCGCCTGCGCAGCATGTCGATCTCGCCCATGCGACCGTCTTCCTCGCCAAGCTCGCGCTGTATCGCCTTGAGCTGCTGGCGCAGATAAAACTCCTTCTGGTTCTTGTGAAGCTCGGTCTGGACCTCGGTCTGGATCTTCTGACCGAGTTCGAGCAACTCTATTTCGCGGCCGAGGATCGCGTTGACCTGGGACAGCCGCTTGGCCACATCGAGGGTTTCGATGAGCTTCTGCTTCTCCTCCAGCGCCAGGTTCAAGTTCGCGGCGACGAGATCGGCGATGCGTCCCGGGTTTTTTATGTTGATGACCACTACCTGCAGCTCGTCGGGCAGGTAAGGCGCCATCTCTACGAAGCGCGAGAAGGTCTGGACGACCTGCGTCTTCATCGCCTGCAGCTCGATGGCCTCCTCCACCTCGTCGTCGAGATGGCGGATGCGCGCTCGCAGGTAAGGACTCTCCGAGATGTACTCGACCGCTTCGATACGGCGCAGACCCTGGACCAGGATGCGGATGCTGCCGTCGGGGTACTTGAGCATCTTCAGGATTCGCCCGGCGCAACCACGGTCGTGAAGATCGGCCGGCGCCGGCTCCTCGGTCTCCGCGGCGCGTTGGGCGAACAGCCCGATCACCCGGTCTCCGCCGAGGGCTTCCTCCACCATCACGAGAGAGGATTCGCGAGAGATCAGCAGCGGTACAATGGAGGCGGGGAAGATCGCGACCCCGCGAAGCGGCAGCACCGGCAGATCATCGACGACCGCCACATCGTCGACTTCCTCTTCGAAGCCGTACCACTTGGCCTGCTCGTCGCGCTCGGGTTGCTGCTCGTCGATCTCGGTCACTTCGAAGTCGGTGTCGTCGGTCATGGCTTCAAGCTCCGTTCAAGCTGGGTGTTTCGGCAATATAACCTCTGCCCGAAGATTGCCTAGGGCAATATCCAGACGGGGCGATTATACACCTCGGCGGGGCTAGTGCCGGTCGACTCGTGTGCAAGCTCCGGCTAGCCTCCAGGGTTCGTAGCGGCCGTAAGCGGGCAGCCGGAGAGCGGGGCGCGGGGCCTCGTCGTTCCTGCCCGAAGCCGTGAGACGCAGCGTGGGAACCGTGCAAGAGAGAATATCGGGATCGAACGTCCGTATGCCGTCCGTGGCGCTTGCCGTCTACATGCTCGCACTCGTCGTTTGGGTCGGTTCGGTGGCGTTCTTCTCGCTGGTGGTGCTGCCGGCGCTTTTCTCGCACCTGGAAGTCTCGGAGGCAGGCGAGATCGCAGCCCTGGTCTTTCCGCACTACTACAGGCTCGGCTGCGTCTTGGGCGTTGCCCTGGTGGCGGCCACCGCCTACCTCTGCCGCGGCGGCGCGAGGGCGTGGAAGGCGGCGTTCGCGGTTGCCATCGTCATGCTGGCCGCGCAGGCCTACGCCACCTTTGTCGTCCATCCGGAGGTCGCCGCGCTGCGCGGGCGGGTGGAGGCGGCCGAGCGCTTCTCGGTCCTGCACCACCGATCCGTCCGACTCAACAGCGTGGTGCTGCTCGGTGGCCTGGCGTTGATCCTCGGCTCGGGAGGCCTGCTTGAGCGTCGCTGAGGCCAAGCCGCGCGCCATCGTCTTCGATCTGTTCGGCACGCTGGTCTCGATCGACGCAGGCCGCCTGCCGCGCCAGGTTGTCGGGGGGCGCGAGATCGTGGCCACCATTGGCGGGCTCGAAGAGCTTCTGGCCGAGGTCCTGCCCGAGCCCGACGTCGTCGAGTTCTTCAACAAGATGATTGAAGTAAGCGTTCAGCTAGAGCAGGAGAAGTCCACGACTAATAAGGAGATTTCGTCGCCTGAGCGCTTCGTGCGTGCGCTTGCCGCCTCGGGGGCCGAGGGTGAGGTGGAACGGGTGGCCGAGGAGATGTCGGGGCGTCACATGGCCAGTTTGGCCTCCGCCGTGGTCTGCCCCGACGAGCGCGTCGAGATGCTTGCCGCGCTCGGGCGGCATTTCCCACTGGCGCTGGTCTCCAACTTCGACCATGGCGCTACTGCCCGCCTGATCCTGGATCGCGCCGGACTCAGTGGCTATCTGGATCCCATCGTCATTTCCGACGAGGCGGGCATTCGTAAGCCTGCCCCGGAGATCTTCATGATGGCCTGCCGCGAGCTCGGGATCGGCGCGCGTGAGTGCCTCTATGTGGGGGATTCCTACCGCGCCGACGTCGAAGGAGCAGTCGGTGCCGGGCTCTCGGCGTTGTGGATCTCCGAGGATAGCGACGGCTTCGAGCCGGCCCTTGGCGCCATTGGCGATGTCTCCCTGCTACCCGAGTGCATGAGCGACCGCTACGCAGAAGAAGGTGTGAAGTTCACTCACCTCGCAACTGAAAAAAACAGAGAGAAGA
>PIVZ01000608.1 GCA_003354045.1 bacterium | reverse complement strand
TGGTTCGCTGCAACGAGCTGCTCGGCGACGTGACGGCAGGTCAGCGCCCACCCGTCAGAGTTAACGAAAAAGAGGCTCGCGGCGCCCGAGTGAACTTCCGTAGACCCGAAGAACCGAAAAATGGTGTGGATTGGTCGGGTGAACTCGGCCGCTCGCTCTATCGCGTCTACAAACATGGCGATTTACCTCGCACCTTGTCTGTCCATCAGTTAGGGCGTCTATCCGCAATGCTTCGCACTGCCGATAGACGCTGGTTTGGACTTGACCGCTGATGCGGCCCTCGCCCAGCTGGGGATTCTATCGTCGGGGGTGGGTCTGGTGGAAGCCTCGGTGGCACAATTCGTTGACGCTAGACGGCTGTGGTTGTCGGCAGCGAGGCGACGTGTGCGTCGCAACCGCGAGATGAGGCGGCGCGTCACGATGGCTAAGGCACCGGCCGCTTTCCTTTCTTGTTGCGTCGGAGCTTGGCGCGGATCTCCTTACAAAACTTGAGGCCGTGCGCGATTCGGTCCGGACATGGGACTGGCCAGTTAAAGAACTTGCCCTCGCCCTGAATCTGGTCCGCGAGGATAGCCGCCTTACCCGAGCCTGATGTGATATTGAGACTAGCGTAGGCAAAGCCCAAGTTCTGGAAGGTGTTGTTCAGTCCTCGCGGATCGATCGTGAGCAGTCGCCGCCTTATCAGAAATTCCCGCCCGGCTCGCCAGAGACGACCGGTAAGTATTACGGGTTCGACTTTGGCGTCTATCGTCAGGGAAATGCGATACGCTTTGGCATGAATGCGCAGCCAGTTGTGGCGAAACTCGATATCCCAAGGTGTGGGATCTCCAGTCACCCAGTCGTTCCGCTCAATGAGAGCCAAGAGTTGGTCGTTTTCATCGTAGAGGTCGGCCGATAGCTGCAGCCGTCCTCGAGCGTCTTCGGCAAGTTGTAGCAACGGCTTGTCATCAACGGCGAGCTTCGCCCCGCTGCCAAAGAACCAGTTGCTGCCGAGATCGACGACAAGCTGCTCGCTGTTGATAGCAAGCTGCCCCTCCGCGAATCCGTGGAGTAGGTTAAAGGGTTGAGCCTTAGCTTCCCGTTGTTCGGATTCCGCCATCGCGCCCGCATTGATCTTGTCGTGACAGAGCGGGCAGGCGCACATCATGTCCTCGGGGTTGTGGTGCTTCAACTCTGATAACGGAACGATGTGATGGAATTGGACGATCGGGTTTCCGCAGAAGCAGCAGCCGAACAAAGCCTGTTGGCGTAGCTGCCGCCTTACTGCCGAGGGTGGTTTTTCGGGGAGTGTGTCCATGAGCCGGTAGTGAGACTACCTAGAACTCGCTCTGGAAATACGCAAGCAATTGGCACGGTAGGGTCGCTTGGTCGCAACGGGCGTGCCGTCGTGGCTAGGGCGCTCAACTGACACGTGAATATGGAGGATAAGCGGGGGCCGGATCTACCTTCGACATCTGATACGGACAATCTGATGACTTGGAATGGCCGGTTGGTGCTTGACGCCCGTTCACGCTCGAGATCCTCGCATGGCGTGTCGCCACGCTTGGAGGTCGCCAACGCCGTTGCTGTTCTGCAGGAGGCCGTGCGACACGCTGTGAGCGCGGACGGCCGACCGTAGCTGATGGCCGAGGGTGGCACGATCACCGATTCGCTTCGGTCAAACTCTCGTGTGATGCGTGACTCACAGACGCCACCCCCCTAAGATGCCTATCCTCGCCCGGTTTGTCTGCGGGCGAGGCCAGGCATGAGCCTTTTCCCTGCCAATGGGATGCTAACAGCATGATCTACACCGCCACAATTTCCAGCACCGCGCTCCGCCTGCGAGAGAGCCGCATAGTTGCGGGCCTGCTCCTGCAGGCCGTGAGCGACGAGGCGTGGAAGGAGGCGGTTGTGGAGCAGAATGTGCTACAAATGGGCCGTGCGGTGACGATCACGCGGAGTTCCAACATCCTCCGAGCCAGGCTCAAGCCACTGGGAGAAGGGCTATGGAGGATGGTGCGCGATGGTAGACGAGCGCAAGCCACCCAGGCAGCCTTTGCTGGCGCGGTGAAGCATAGCAGACTCCTCGGTGACTTCATGGACATCACCATGCGGGAGCAGCGAGCGCTCTTCTCCAAGAAACTCGAGCACCGAATGTGGAACGAATACATCGGGGGCTGCCGTGGGCGCGACCCGGACATGCCCCACTGGAGCGACTCCACCGTGGCCAAGCTCCGGTCGGTAGTGTTCTCCATGCTGGCTGAGGCGGACTACCTGCAAGACACACGGAGCCTGCTCTTGCAGAACCTTTTTCTCGACGCCGAGCTTGCCGCCTACCTGCGGGACCGCGGCGAAACCTATGTGATGCGCTGTATGGAGGTTATGGAATGAACGCGACCTTATCCGGCCGCCTGAACCAGATCCTGCCGCGAGTCACCAGCGACGCCTTCCTCTCCAGCGAGGGCATCGGCAACGAGATCGCCTGTTACGTCTTCGACTATCCTGCCGAGGCTGAGCTCGAGGTCCGCGAGCACATCAAGATGATGATGGATCGCTTGGCGAGCCATCACCGCGATCTCAGCGCGCTGCACCTGGACCTGCTGGAGGTCGCCCTGGCCTACCTGGAAAAGCGTGGGATTCTCGACAAGGCGCTTGAGATGCAGGCGACCAAGGACGACACCGCCGTACTGCGGGCCCTGGAGGGACCCTTGGCGGCAGAAAAGCTTCGTGACTTTATCGCCGCCGAGCGCAGGCCAGCAGGCCATGACCTGCTCCTACTCTCCGGCGTCGGCAGCGTGTGGCCCATGCTCCGCGCACACAGTCTGCTGAACTGCCTGCATACGGTAATGGAGAAGACGCCACTAGTAATGTTCTATCCGGGAAGCTTTGATGGCACGACGCTCAGGCTTTTCGGGCAGATCACCCCGACCACATCCAAGCCGGGAAGTAAGCCCTACTACCGAGCTTTCACTTTGGTTCCCAGTGAGAAAGAAGCATGAAGATCCAATACCTTTTCGAACGCGACATCCATCGTCCCATAAACGGTGTGGTCAAGGCCGACCAGCTCGACGTCTTCTCCGTGTGGCAGGAACTCGACGAGTTTGTCGTCAAACGCGAACTGACCAAAAACATCGAAGACCTGGTCGTGGGA
>PIVZ01001270.1 GCA_003354045.1 bacterium | reverse complement strand
GCTCGGCTTTGGCAGGACTCTCGGCGCGCTTCTTACGGCTACGGCCGGCGGCGGTGGCCGCTTCGGTCAAGGCCGGCAGAGTCGGCACCGCCTCGTCGCGCACCTCAACCTCCCCTTTGCTCAAGGCCTGGAGGACGTTGTCTATGTCGCTCTGGTCTACGATCTCCTCGTCGAGGATGTCGTTGACCTCATCGAAGGTGACGAAGCCCTTGTCCTTGCCGACCTTCAGGAGCCGGTCGAATCCACCGATATCGGAAGGTTTGCGGCCCTCGGCCGCCGGCTTGTCACCTGCACTAGGCTGCTTCTTGTCAGGCATCGCTGTCTTCAGGCGATCTCCGCTCGCCCAGGTCTTCTTCGGGCCTCAACTGCTGCCCGAGTTCCTCTTTGCGCCGCAGTTGCTCGAGCATCTGCGCGCGCTCCCTTTGCCGGCGGCGCCGCTCGAGCGCGGCCAGGCAATCATCGAGAACCTGCACGCGGACCTCCGAATCGGCAAACATCTCGCCGACCATCCGCGCGGCTACCCTGTCCCTGGGCTTGGCGGCCAGGTACTCGAGTTCGGCGGCCGTATCCACGCTGGCACCGGCCGCGGTGCGCTTGAGGAGTCCGCAAAGAGCCGAAGCCCAAGGCTCTTCCTCCAAGCTGTCCACAATAGCGCTGTCCGCAACGCGAGCAATGACAGCGGGATCAATCAGCGTCAAGGTCAGCAACAGTTCTTCGGGGCTCGGAGCGCCCTGCCGCAGCCTGGCGACATCCGCGGT
>PIVZ01001269.1 GCA_003354045.1 bacterium | reverse complement strand
CCGCTCGCGCGGGCGGCAGGTCTGGCAGTGTGTGGTGCGTGGACCGTTTGCCGCCGGCGGCGTCCCGATGACCTCGGCCGCGGCGGTGCAGCAGAACACCGACAGACAGCAGGCCGACAGACAGCAGGCGATGACGAGGTCGACCGCCCCGAGCTGACGAGATCCCGGCTTGCTCGTGAGAGCGTGAGAAGTGCGAGTGGGAGAAGTACGAGTGCGAGAAGTCGACCGACGGCTCATGGCAACCGCCCTTCAATTGCCGCCCCGATCAGGGTCAGCGCCACCCAGCCCAGCACCACGCACACGGTCACCACGCGTCCCAGCCGGAGTCGTTGCTGTGGTTCCCCCCGGTTCTTCAGGAAGAAGGGCAGGCAAAGAAGCGACAGCATCGACAGCAGGATGACGAGGCCGCGCAGGAAGCGCGGGATGGCCGCCGGACCTAGTTCGAGCAGCGCGTGGGGTGCCAGGAGATACCACGGCGGAGCGGCGCCCGGCAAGGTCTGGAGCGGGTCCGCCATGGGCCGGAACGGCAACGGCGCGAGCACTGCCAGCGTCACGAGTCCCCCGAACAGGAGAAGCATCGAGATCATCAGGTTGACCAGATGCGCGCGATAGTGGGACTTCCCGGCCTGCTCCTCGCCTGCCGGCAGCCCGCTCAGTCCCACCCGGCGCACCGTGCCGAAGCTGATGGCGAAGACCGCCAGCAACAGCGTCGGGACGAAGAGCAGGTGCAGTACATAGAAGCGGACGAGAGTGAGCTCA
>PIVZ01000079.1 GCA_003354045.1 bacterium | reverse complement strand
TTCAACGCGCGGAGATATTCGTGGCGATGGCGCTGCTCGGAGTGCTGTGGCTGGCGGCATCGGCGGCGGCGGGCGGTAACATGAAGCGGATGCTGCCGGCAATTGGCATCGTGGCGCTGGCCGGTATCTTCAGCAAGCAGTCCGGGGTGGTGGCCGTGGCGCTCTTCGCGCTCTACGACTGGTGTTTCATTGCCGACGGCAAAATCGGCGAGATGTGGAAGCGCTGGCCGATATATGCCGTGCTCGCGCTGGTCGGCGTAGTCGCTGTACTTCTGGGCACCGGGCAGACAGCGGGTTCGGCCGGCTTCGGCATCGAAGGGCTCGGTCCGTGGCAGTACCTCAAGTGGCAGTTCGGGGTGATTCTCTACTACATGCGGCAGATGATCGTGCCGTTTTCTCCGTGCTTCGATTGCGGCTACCGCGCGCCGTTCCTGGTGCTCAGCTCTCCGCTGGGTGGGATGGTGTGGTTGCATGCCGCGATTCTCGCCGGTGTGGGGTTGGCGGCGCTGGCGGTTCGAAGTCGGCTACCGCTCGTGACGTTCTGGATTCTCGGCACGTTCATCGTATTGTCTCCAACTTCGAGCATAGTTCCGCTCACCGACATTTACGTGGAGCACCGTCTCTATCTGGCCATTGCGCTGTTCGCCCTTGCGCTGGCCGCCGGCGCTTTCGCGGCCACAGAAATGGCGCTGTCGCGACGTTGGCTGGCCGCGCCGGCGATGCAGACGGTGCGTCGCGCCGGCCCGATAGTGATACTGGCAGCCCTGGCCGTTCTCACCGTGGCGCGTAATCACGTCTACTCGGACGATCTGCGCCTTTGGCAGGACACCGTCTCGAAGGCCCCGGGGAACTCGCGCGCCCAGTTCAACCTGGGCAATGCATACGGACGAGGGGGAGATCCGGAAAACGCCGTCAAGCACCTACGTGCCGCCGCCGAGATCGCCCCGAGCCTGGCGCGAAACTACATCAACCTGGGCAGCCAGCTCTCCAAGCTGGGTAGGGCCTTCGAGGCCATCGAGGCCTTCGAGGCGGCCGCCGAAGCGGATCCCAGTCTGGCGATTGTGCAACGCAACCTCGCGCGGACCCACGGCCGGGTGAAACAGGTGCCGGAAGCGGCGGCGGCGGCCGAACGCGCGGTGGCCCTGGATCCAGGGAACGCCAGCGGTCGCAAATTGCTCGGCGATATTTATTTCGCGCAGAAGCGCTACGATGACGCGTTGGCCGAGTTCATCGCGCTCCGTGAGATCGACCCGTCGAGCGCGTACGCAAGAGAACGAATTGGGGCCCTTGGCGGCCCGGCCGAGTAGCTGAGTTGAGGATCGAGGAAGCACTCGCGGATCTCGATATTGCGGTGGTGGTCCCCACCTACCAGGCGCAGCGGACCATCGAGGACGTGCTGCGCTCGATCCCATCCTACGTGACCCGAATCATCGTCGTCCTCGACGGGTGCACCGACGGCACTCAGGCGAAAGTCGCCGCGGTTGCCGCCGAGGATGCGCGTGTGCTCGAGCTCTCTCACGATCGTAACCGGGGTGTGGGCGCGGCCATGCGCACCGGCTATCGCCGGGCTCTCGAGGAAGGGGCCGACATCGTCGTCAAGATGGACAGCGACGGGCAGATGGATCCCGCGTACCTACCTCAACTGCTGCTTCCCGTCGCGCTTGGAACCGCCGACTACGCCAAGGGCAATCGCTTTCTTCGCCCCGACGCGATTCATCGAATGCCGAAGGTGCGACTGGCCGGCAACGCGGTACTCTCGCTGCTGGCCAAGCTCTCATCGGGCTACTGGCAGATGCTCGATCCCACCAACGGTTACACGGCGATCAGCCGTGAAGCGCTCGCTGCCATCGACTTGGACCGCCTCGATGATGGCTACTTCTTCGAGTCGAGCATGCTTGCCGAGCTCGGCGTTTCCCGCGCCGTTGCCGCGGATGTGGCCATACCTTCTCTTTACGGGGAAGAGGAGAGCCACCTGTCCATCACCCACAGTCTGCTTACATTCGTGCCGAAGCATCTGCGCGCCTTCCTGCGCCGCATCCTCTATCGCTATCTGTTGATGGATTTCTCCGCGGTTTCCCTGCTGCTGGCCGGATCCGTGCCACTTCTGATCTTCGGAGTGAGCTTTGGCATAAGGAGCTGGGTGCGCTCGTCGCTTTACGATACGCCGGCCACCGCCGGTACCGTCATGCTCGCTGCCTTCACCACGGCCGGCGGCCTTTATGGGCTCGTGCAGGCGATGATCTACGACATCATGTCTACACCGGACAGGCCGATTACCATGCCGCGCCTCGGCATTATCCGGCCCGCCGGCGTCGGCGCCTCGTTGCCCGAGCAAAAAGAGTGAGCAAGGGGGCCTGTCCTCTGTTTCTGAGCGCGGCTTGTTGGCTCGGGTTCGCTGCGCCAGTGAACGCTTTGTCGGTCTTACCACAGTCGGTGATGACGTATGCGGGCTAGCGTCATAATCGTGAGCTACAACTCACGTGCGGAATTGGCGCGCTGTCTGCCGTCGGTGCTGGAGGCCGGGGGTTCCGACTGTGAGATAATAGTAGTCGATAACGCTTCTACCGACGGCAGCGCCGAGTTCGTGCAAGAGGAATTCCCCGAGGTCTGCCTCGTCGTGAGCAAGGCGAACGCGGGCTTCGGTAGCGGAAGTAACCTCGGCGCCTCTTACGCACGGGGGGAATCCCTCGTCTTCCTCAATCCCGACACAGTCGTCGAGGAAGACTGGTTGGATGCGTTGCTGGATGTCTTGAGTGGGAGCCCGGAAATAGGGATGACGACTTCGCGAGTTCTACTGTTAGACGATCCCGGACGGGTAAACGCTTGCGGCAACGACGTACACTTCACCGGGCTCACGCTTTGCCGCGGCATGGGACGCGCGCGCGAGGAGATGGACGAGGCGGCCGAGGTCGGAGCCGTGTCCGGCGCGGCTTTTGCCATGCGCCGCTCCCTGTTCGAGGAGCTTGGAGGCTTCGACGAGGAGTTTTTTCTTTACCTGGAGGACACCGATCTTTCGCTGAGAACGCGGCTCGCGGGTTACCGTATTCTCTATGTCCCGAAGTCGGTCGTCATGCACGACTATCGTCTGCAGTTCGGGCCCAACAAGACCTTCTTCCAGGAGCGCAACCGCTATCGGATGCTGCTCAAATGCCTGCAATGGCGAACGCTTGCCGTCATCTTGCCGGCGCTGTTGTTGGCCGAGCTGGTCACCTGGGGATTCGTGTTTGTGGGAGAAAGGCGCAATTTCGCGAATAAACTCCGCGCATATGCGTGGAGCATCACACATTGGCGAGAGACGATGGAGCGGAGGCGCGGTGTGCAAGCTTCGAGGCGGATCTCCGACCGCCGACTGCTCGATGCTTGCGTGGCACGCCTTGAATACGGGCAAGTAAGTGACGGGGTGGCCGGACGGGCCGCCGATATCCTCTTCAACCCGGTATTCGCTTTACTCCACCGCCTCGCCTTGCGGTTGGCCGCCGGAGGCCGCGGTCACGACAGGGCCGACCAGTAGACCACCAGCTGCTCCACCTCTAAGCGGGTTCCCGCCCACCGAGTTGATGCGCTCATCTTGTTTTCTTTGCTGCGCCAACGGCCTACAACTGCCTGCGGACTCGTCATGCCGGCGGTCATACATGCCTGACGTCGGCGTCTCGGTCACGGGGGAGTGAAGCATAAATGAGCTTGCAGGGTGCATCCGGTACGGGCCGAAACGGGGGGGATTACATAGAGCTCTTGAGCCGGTTCTTCGAACGAATCGGCGGCTGGTCTTACGACCATCGATGGATAGTGCTCGGTGTCTGCTTGGCCATCCTGGGCTTGAGCGCCGCCGTTGGCTCCGGGGTCCGCTTCGACAACAGCTTCGAAGTCTACTTCGACCGCAACGACCCAGCCTACGCCGACTATCTCGACTACCGCGACGACTTCGGCTCCGACGAAGTGTCCTACATCATGTACGAGGCGCCCGACTACGCGCACGGCCCCTGGAACATGGAGGTCATGCGCAAGATCGAGAAACTCACACTGGCCCTCGAGGAAGAAGTTCCCTTCGTCAAGGAGGTGACCAGTCTTGCCAACGTCGAGTTCATAGAACCCATTCCTGATGGACTGAAGATATACGACTTGCTCGAAGAGTTCCCCGAGAATCAGGATGGGCTCTTGGAGATCCGGCGTAAGGTGCTGGCGAAGCCCCTCTACGTGGGCGGGCTGGTGAGCGCCGACGGTGAGCGGGCCTCCGTCATCATCGAGATGGAAAAATCGAGCATCGATCCGCTCGAGGAGATCATGGCCGATCCCGAGGGTGGGACCGGGCTCGCCAACCTCTATCCCCAGGCCACAAACAACAAGATCGAAGAGGTACTGGCGAGGCCGGAGTACCGCGGCATCAAGTTTTACCATACCGGCGACGTGCCTCTCAATGCGGTGATCAACTCGATCACTGCGGACGAGATGACGACTCTCGGTGCGACCAGCTTCGTGGTTGTCGCCTTACTGCTGTACTTTTTCTTCCGCCGTCCCATCGGGGTGGTGGGTCCGATGGCCGTGGTCGGGCTCAGCATCGTACTGTCGATCGGCATCGTTGGCGCGCTTGGCTGGGAGCTCGACCTCATGTTCGGCATGCTCCCCACGCTTCTGATAGCCGTGGGAGTGGCCAACTCTGTACACATAATCTCGGAGTTCCGCGCCTATCACGCCGAGCTCGGAGACCGCCGCGAGGCCGTGCGGCGCACCCTGTACCTGGTCGGCACGCCATGCTTGCTGACCAGCCTGACGACGGCGGCCGGCTTTGGCGCCATGTCGATCGCCCCCATCAAGGCAATCTCTCGCTTCGCCATCTACAGCGCCGCCGGCGTGCTGGCGGCCTTTCTACTGTCGGTCACGCTGCTGATGGTGTTTCTCACTTTCGGCCGTAGAAAGGTGGCGCGCGAGCGCACCGAGAAGGAGAAGATCCAGGCCAAGGGAGGGCGGATATTCAAAGACGCGCTGTTGTGGGTTTCGCATTTCGTCGTCCGCCGCCGCGTCGCCGTGCTGATTGCCTCGGTATTGGTGTTCGTCGTTTCGGGTGTGGGGCTCAGCAGGCTCAGGGTGGACTCGAATTTCCTCAACGAGTTTTCCGAGCAAGGGCCCATTCGCAACACCACCAAGTACGTCGATGAGATAATGGGCGGCACCAGCAGCTTCGTCTATCTCTTCGACACCGGTGAGCCCGACGGTATCAAGGAGCCGGCTGTGCTTCGTGAGATCGAGAGACTCCAGGCCGAGGCCGACAAGCTCACCCACATCGTCAAGAAGACCTACTCGATCGTGGACATCCTCAAGGACATCAATCAGTCCTTCCATGACGGCGACCCGGCCTACTTCGTCTTGCCCGAGACGCGCGAGCTGGCGGCCCAGTACCTCCTGCTCTACGAGATGTCGGGGGGCGAGGAGCTGATCGAGTACGTCTCGCACGACTACTCGCGGGCCAGCCTGCAGCTTGGCTGTAAGTGGACGGAGTCGAGCCTGCTTGCGGAGATGGCGGATGAGCTCGGCGCCTACCTCGAAGCCGAGCCGCTCGAGGCCTCTACCGTAAGTATCACGGGGATCGGCTCGTTGTGGCTCAAGCTCATCGATTACATAACCGCGAGCCAGATATACGGTTTCCTCCTGGCCTTCGTCGCGATTGCGATCATGATGTGCCTGCTGTTCCGTTCGGTGCCGCTCGGCCTGCTGGTGATGATTCCCAATCTCTCGCCCGTGGTGCTCACCCTGGGCGGAATGGGCTGGTTCGACGTTCCGCTGGACTACGTCCGGCTGTTGATCGCGCCTGTGGCCATCGGCATCTCCGTGGACGACACCATCCACCACGTTACCCGATACCGTTACGAGTTCTTGAAGTGTCGCGACTACCAGCAGGCTCTGCACGCATCGATGATGGGCGTAGGCCGCGCGCTGTTCATTACCTCGACCGTTCTCATCCTCGGCTTTCTGGTATTCACGACGTCCATAATGGACAGTCAGGTGACCTTCGGCGTGCTCCTCGCGAGCACCATCCTGCTCGCGCTCATCTCCGACTTCTTCCTGATGCCGGCCCTGGTGATGACCTTCAAGCCCTTCGGACCCGAAGGCAAGACCAGCGAAGTGAAGGTTCAGGAAGAAGAACGCGTCGCCGCGTAAGAGAGTTCTGCGACGGCCGGTCGCGTCAGAGCTTTGCGGCCACCAGCCGGAAGTGGTGGCCGTAGATGGCCAGCGTCACAGCGCGGCTGAAGCTCTTCGGGTGGTGTACGAGTGCGTGTACGAGGAAGCGCCAGAATGCGAAACGGCCCGGGTAGCGGACGCCGAGTAGCCACAACGACTTGAAGAAAGCCTCGATGTCGGACCGGGAGACATAGACGCGCGGCCCCGACCTGCGGTACTGGCGCAAGAACTCACGCACGCGTTGGTAGTAGGCGTCAGGCTCGTAGAGCCTTTGCATGAGGCTCCTGTAGCCGCCGACCAGAACCTCGCGGTCGAGTTTCGGTATGAAGTTGCAGAACGCCTCGGTGTTATCGCCGTGGCTTTCGTCGAGGAGTCTTCCCTCCGCGCGCAACCGCTTGTAGAGCTGTGTCTTCGGCAGCGCCGAGAGCAGTCCGACCATGGCTGTGACGACGCCCGCGTTTTGAATGAACTCGAACTGTCGCTGGAAGATGTCGGGCGTGTCGTGGTCGAACCCTACGATGAAGCCGCCCATTACCTCGAGGCCGGAGTTTTGGACGGTCTTCACGCAGGCGACCAGGTCGCGCCTGGCGTTTTGCAGCTTATGACATTCCTTGAGGCTCTCGACTGACGGCGTCTCGACGCCGAGGAAGACCTTGTTGAAACCCGCCGCGACCATCAGTCTGAGAAGCTCGACATCGTCGGCCAAATTCACGGAGGCCTCGGTGAAGAACTCCATACGCGGGTTGGTTCGCTTGCGCCAGGCGATCATGGCGCGCAGCAACTCTTTTACCTTCGCCTTGTTGCCTATGAAGTTGTCGTCCACGACGAAGACGGAGCCCTTCCAGCCACGTTGCCTGAGGCCTTCTAGCTCGTCGATCAACTGCTCCGGCCGCTTGGTGCGGGGTACACGGCCGTTCATGACGATGATGTCGCAGAATTCGCAATCGTAGGGGCAGCCGCGGGAGAACTGCACCGACATGGTCGCGTAATGGTGATGATCGACAAGATCCCAACGCGGCGTGGGCACGTTGGTCACGTCCGGGCGGCCTTCGGACTCGTAGAACTGCTTGACGGTGCCGGCTTCCATGTCGCGGGCCAGCTCGTCCATGAGCTCCTCCGACTCGCCGAGGACGAAATGCGGAATATCGGGGAAGCTCTCGTGTCCGGTCGTGAACAGGGGGCCGCCGGCGATCAGCGCACGGCCGAGGGCGGCGCAGCGCGCCTCGATTTCTTGCACCGACTTGTGGTGAACGATCATGGCGCTCACGAGCACGTAGTCTGCCCAGCGCAGGTCGGCGTCTTTGAGACGCGCAAGGTTGAGATCGACGAGCCGGATCTCCCACTCGCGCGGGAGCATTGCGGCCACCGTCAGTATGCCGAGCGGTGGAAATGCCGCGCGCTTGGATACGAAGCGCAGCGCGTGCTTGAAGCTCCAGAATGTCTCGGGCGTCTCCGGCGCCAGCAGGAGTATTTTCACGAAGGCTCTCCCTTCATTTGTTTCTTGTGGCGGCGGCTGGGCGGCGCGGTCGCGAGCTTTGTCACCGGCCTGACAAGCCTACTGATGGGCGCTTGCGCTGGCAAGACAATTCGCTGCGCTCTTTGGGAAAATCAGCCGCTCGTTGGCGGCGGTTGAGCATCTGCGACCGTCGTCAGGCCGTCGGCCGGCAGGTATCCCATGTCTCTCAAAGAAGAGGAGGGTTTTCAGAAGTTCATGCGCTTCCTGTGGGGCACGGGATTGGGCCGCAGAATTTCGATGATGCGTTTGCCCTGGTAGTGCGCTATTCTCCCGTGACCATGGACGAGGTAGCATCGGCCGGAAAGGTCGCTTTCCATAGGGAACGGATCGAAGCCTATCTGCGGGGTGAGCCTGTTTACCCCGTATCCATGGAGCTGGACATCACCAGCCAATGTACCCGGCAATGTGAAGACTGTCCGAGTAGCCGTAGCCAGTACCATCACGAGTTGTCGATGGGTTTTGTCCGCGAGCTGTTCGCTTCTCTCGGCGGGCGTGTCAAGGGCCTACTGCTCAGCGGAGGTGAGGCAACCATCTATCCCGAGTTTGCCGAGGTCCTTGCGCTGGCCCGCAGGGAGGGATTCGAGGACATTGCGATCGTGACCAATGGGTCCCGGTTGCACGAGGAGCAGGTGGCCGAGGCGCTCATGGAACATGCCTCGACCATCCGCATCTCTCTCTATGATTGGGACGAGTACGCCTGTGGCGGCATCCAGCCGATGCTCGCGAAGATCGAGGCGCTTCGCCGCAGGATCGACCGGTGTGGAAGCGGCTTGAAGATCGGGGTGAGTGCGCTCACGACCAGAGAGCGCGCCCCGCGGCTTGCGGAGATCGGCGAGGCCGTCCACGCTGCCGGTGCCCACTGGATTTACTATCATCCCATGTGTGTAGGCTGGAGCGACGGTCATCTGAAGCAGCTAGACCAAGCTGGCGTCGTCGAGAGCGTGACCGAATACCAGGCGCGCGATGCCAACGGCTTCGGGATCTTCATCGCATCGGGGCGATACGGTCACGGGCAGGTGGCTTTCGACGGCTATCATTCCGCGCATTTCCTTCTGGTCATCGGTGCTGATGGCGTTAACTACCTCGGCGCCGAAGTGAAGTACCAGGACCGCTACGCGTTGGCCGACGTTGCCGGCGACTGGCGGACTGACTTTCTCCACCGGCCCGAACGGCTGGAGAAGATCCGCTCCATCGATAGCCGGAGCTACACGGCGTTATCGAGCCGTCACCGGGGCGTCCTGTACAGTGATCTCATCGAGCGGATGAAGGGGGGCGGGGGAACCCCTGGAAACGGGGCGGCATACAGCTTCCCCCATATCTTATAGACCGGCGGGAGTTTTCGAGTGGATGCCGCACCCTTGGTGACGGTCGTCATGGCCGCCTACAACCGCAGCAACGTCCTGAGGTGCGCGATTGAAAGCGTGCGCCGTTCCTCTTTCACCGATTGGGAGCTTCTCGTGGTGGATGACGCTTCCACCGACGATACGGAGGCAGTGGTTCGCTCCTTCGAGGACGATCCGCGAATCCGTTACATTGGGCTCCCTGAGAACTCGGGAGACCAGGCTGTTCCCAACAACGAGGGATGCCGACTGGCACGAGGCCAATACGTTGCCTTCCTGAATCACGACGACCTGTGGTTTGACGACCATCTCGCGAAAGCCCTCGAGATCTTGGAGCAAGGAGATACGGATTGGGTCTTCTCTCCCGGGTTTGTCATATACGACGAGGACGACATACGCCTCCATGGTGTCACCGAGAGCGGGCGCTATGACCCGCGCTCTTACGCCGGCAAAGACATTCCCGGCTGCTTCTGGCTGGTGAAAAGGGAAGTACTGAATGAACTCGGGGGCTGGCACAAACACGGAGACGAGTTGCTGGCGCCCTCTCAGGAACTGCTTATCCGAGGGTTTCGTGCCGGCAAGCGGATCGTCATGGTTCCGGCCATCACGGCCATACATTTTCCTACCAGCGCCAGCTCACGCAAGGACTGCTACCTGCGGCGGGATGAAAGCGAGCAGGTCGAGTACCTGGGGCGCATGGCCACCGAGGACCGTCTTCGCGAAACCCTGCTGATGAAGGCTCTGATCGGCGCGGAAAAACGGCTTGCGCGCGAGTCGCACAACGTGAGGACCAAGCTGGGGGCGCTCGGAGTGGCGTTGATGTGGCAGGTCGGCCTGTGGTTCGGGATCCTTCCCATCCAGGTCACTTATTTCCTCGCGTATCGTAAGAAGGGTGGTTTCGTTGACACGGTCAATCGCAACCGCGGACTCACGCGGAGCTAGCGCGCCAGGTCGCGCGGTGCTTGCCCTTTTCCGTGCGGAGATACCGATCCTGACACTGCCGCGGCCAGGCCGCCCGCGGGCTCTCATCTCAATCGGACGCCCTGTTGCGAGCGCGCAGTAGGTTGTCGCGGATGCTCGCGTCGCCTGGTGCAAGACGGAGGGCGATTTCGAATTGCTCGGCCGCCTCATCCATCGAGCCCGTCTGTGCGTAGGCGACACCTAGATTGTTGTGGGTGTCTGCATCGTCCGGGTCGAGCCTGACGGCTTCGTTCAAGAAGCGAATAGTCTGCTCCGGGCGGCCGGCCGAGCGGTAGGCGAAGGCCAGATCTCTGTAGGCTTCGACGAACCAGGGGTCGAAGTTCACCGCGGCCGCCAAGTGCTCGATCGCCTTATCGTTGTTGCCGCGCTTTACGTAGACCAAGCCGAGCTGGTGATGGGCTTCGGCCAGGTCGGGTTTGAGCGCGAGGCTCCTATGAAGCTCGGCCACTGCCCGCTCCTCGTCGCCGCTTCTGCCGAGCGCGGTTGCGAGATGGTAGCGGGCCGACGCGAGTTCGGGGTCGAGGCGCAGCGCGTGCTCGAACTCGTCGATTGCAGCGGCCGGGTCGTCGAGCTCTAGCAATGCCGAGCCCAGGCCGTCGTGGGCGGCCGGGCTTTCGGGGGCGGTCTCTACCGTGGCCGTCCACAGGCTGAACTCGTCCTTCCAATCGGTGTTCCTGTCGATCGTTCCTGCGGCGTAGAGAGCGGCAAGAAGAACGAGTGCCGCGCTCACGGGAAGCCTGGCCTTCGGGAAAAACGCCACACGGTTCGCAAGCAGCGCGGTGAGCAGCGCGAACCCCACGGACGGGAAGTACAGGTAACGTTCGCCGATCACCCCGGCCCGTCCCAGAGCGGGCACGTAGAGCGCGGGCAGCAGGGGCGTCAGGACGAGCAGGATCGAGAAGAAAACGATACGGCTCTTCTTGAACGACACTGCGAGTGCGGCAATCAGGGCGGCGGTAAGCGCAATGGCAAGCAGCGCGCGGGGTTCCGCCAGCGACCCGATCGGTGCCAGAACATGGATGACGCTCAGGTCGATCGGTATGACGAGCGCCTTCGCGTACTCGGTGAGCAGGGCCAGGACGTTTAGCGGGGAGGTGAACGCACCATGGCCGCCCACGCCACCCATGCCGCCCAGAGCGAGCAGCCGCAACGAGAAGTAAAGCCCCGCAGCGGCGAGAAGGGGCAGATAGCGTCCAAGTAGACTGTTGCTCGCAGATGCCGCCCTTGAGCCGCCGGGGCCGGGGGACGCTGCGGGTGCATCCGGCGGTCCGACGAAGAAGTCATAGGCAACGATGAGGGGAGGAAGGAGCAGCGCCGGTTCCTTGCTGAGGCTTGCCAGAAAGAAAGACACTGCGGCAAGCACGGGGCCCGACTTCAAGCCGGCGCGACCACTCAGGTGGAAATCGAAGGCAACGAGGCAGAACAGTGTCGCCAGCATGTCTTGTATGCCGGAGATCCACGCGACGGCCTCCGTGTGGATGGGATGCAGACAGAACAGAAGCGCGGCAATGAACGACGGGACGACCGGCAGGCAGGAATCGCGGTCGTGTGCCTCGAGCAGCTTCGAAGCGATGCGGAACACGAAGACGCTCACGCAGGCGTGGATGAGCACATTGACGAGATGAAAGCCCCAAGCCTGCGCCCCGAATATCTGGTAGGCCGTCATGTAGACGAGATGCACAAGCGGCCTGTAGTAACTTCCGATCTCCCCCCTCATCTCCCACAGGCCCGTAGTGAAGATCTCCTTGAGGTAGCTGAGATCCCCGAGCCAGGGGTTCTGCACGACCAACGCATGATCGTCGTAGACGAAGTCGCCGAGCAGGGTATTACAGTAGACCGCCACAGAGCTGGCGATGATCGCCAGCGTCAGCAGACGCACATTCGATGTTCGGTCCGTCTCCAAGCCGCCGCCTTCCGTCTGTCTACTTAGCGCATCGCCGCATCCGCGACCACATGCGGCAGCGCAGACTCATGTCCGTCTGCCGCGGTTGCCGCATTTTGCTCCTGGCTAACCCTGCGGCTGAGCAGCCAGCGCAATGCATCAGGCCGTAGCTGAACGCGCGATGCCGGCCTGCAGCGGTCGCCTGCTGACAATGGTTGGGGTCACTCCGCGCGAAAGCCAATCCGTCTGGTCTTTGGTGGCGGCTTGGGGTCCATGATCTGCTCATCGTGATCACCCAGCTTCCTTTCGAGCTGGACGATCTTGCGGGCAAGCTCCTTGTGCCCGGCGATGGTCTCGCGAAGCTGGACGAACGCGCGGACAACGAAGACACTGACCTCGATCGCCTTCGGTGAGTTCAGCACGCTGGCCACCATGATGGCGCCGTGTTCGGTGAAGACGTGGGGATTGACGGGTGAAAACTTCAGGTTCTGGAGGTGGTCACAGTTTGTTACCACTTCATGTTTCTCCTCCTTGGTGAGGCGAAACATGAAGTCCGAAGGGAATCAGTCGGCGTTGCGGCGAATTGCCTGATTGAGAGCCTTGGTAGTAACGCCGTAAGCTTCTGCAAGGTCGGCATCTGCAATGACCTTCTCGCCACGAACCAGCAGAATACGCTGCTGGATCCCGGCGACTTTGACCCCTGCCTTAGATTTCGCCATCGCCCCTCCTGATGCACCGTTGGGGCGGTCGCACATTGTGACCATCATCAATGCATCCCGCTTCCAAGCCCAACGTATTGCGCGTCAGCTCCAGACGCTGGCAGTGCTGTAGCGAGCGAGCGGTATCGGCGCCAGACTGTCGCGCGTATCGTCAGATCCCCGCTACAGCCCCACCTGCCGCGCGAAGCGTTCCATCGCTTTGCACTTCACGTCGAGCGTGGTGTGGTCCTCGCCCTCCTTCACCCACGGCGCGCGGCCCCAGGGCGACGGTGTCCACGGGAGAGCCATCATGTTGTCCGCGCCCAGCTCGTGGAACTCCGCGTACACCTCCGGCGTCATCGGCTCCATTGGGCACAGGCACACGTCGAACGGCTCGTCGGCCTTGCCGAGCTGCTCGCGCATGGCGAAAAGCTCCTTGGTGGTGGCAAGAAGCTGCTCGTTGAACATCGGCACGCCCAGCCAGCCGTCGTTTCTTGCGGCCCG
>PIVZ01000078.1 GCA_003354045.1 bacterium | reverse complement strand
GGCAGCTCAGGCGGCCGTGGCTCGAGGGAGCGCGCCCGCCAGTAAAGCGCCGGAGAACGCCCTGCCGAGACCGAGCCTCTCGGTGCCGTGGATGCCAGCTTTGCAAACGTGTCAGCCGCCTTGCGATAGTCGCCGGAGGTAAAGTGCGTCCACCCCTGCCGCCAGCGACCCTCGGCTTTCTCGGCCGCCTTCTTGCCCTTGGCAGCCTCTCCATAGGCGGCCACTGCCGGCGCGAAACGCCCGGCGGATTCGTGGATGCGCCCTATGGCATAGTGAGCGCGCTGCTCCTCGGCGATTCCCGCCTTCAGGTCGAGCACCTTCGTGAACAACGCCAGCGCGCCTTCGTCGTCATCGTCGTTCCAGCGGTAGCCGGCGGCCGCGTACAGATAGCGGGCCTTGTCCGGTTGCGAGTTCGTCTTGCCGGCCCGCTCTTCGAGATACTCGGCGGCGGCCTTCTTTCCGTTCGGGCGGGCCAGGGAACGGGCGTGGGCAAGCGTCGCGCTCGGCGCCTTGGCGTGGCCGCGAAAGCGCTCGAGGAATTCCGAGAGCAGCTTTGCCTGCCCTTTGTGGTCGCCTTCGCGGCCGACCAGCATTGCCTCGTCGTAGATCTCCTCGGCGGACCTCGGAGATAGCTCGGGATGTGATTTGCGCAGCCGCGCCAGCAACTCACGCGCATCCGCCGCGGCCGCCGAGCGAGGCTGATGGCGGCGCGCGCAGGTGGCGAAAACTGCCGATTGTGCAGGATGGGTCTTTAGCGAGGACCGCGCGGCGGCAAGACAGATGTGCGCCTTGTCGAGAGAGGCCGGCTCATTGGCCGTGTAGCGCTCGGCGAGGGCCGCCACACCGGCACGGTCCCCGGCAGCGGCGCGCAGCCGGGCCAGGCGGGCAGCGGCGCTCATGACGAGCGGTGAGCTCAGGTGGCGCCGGAGGATACTCTCATAGTGGCCGCGTGCCTTGGCCGGTTCGGTCTTTTCCAGCGACCTGGCCAGGTAGAAGAGGACGTAGTCCTCGAGAAGGTCGAACTTGCCGAGAAGCGGTTCGAGCAGAGATCTTGTCGCCGCCGCATCCTTTGCGAGGGTGGCCACGGCCCGTCCGAGAACAACGGCCGGAGGGTCTTCGGCGGCGGCCGAAGGGAGCCCGGCCGGTGCAATCGTCAGCGATGTAACGGCCAGTACGGCGACGAGCGCCCGAAGAGCCACGGTGCGCATAGCCGCGCGGTCGTTTGATCGTTGCATCGAGAACGTTGACTTTACCTGAGCGGCCGAAACAATGCAGCGCCATGCGTTCTGCGAAGCTTGTTCTTGCCTCGGCCTCGCCGCGAAGACGCGAGCTGCTCGGTGGGGCAGGCTTTGATTTCGTCGTCGATCCCGCCGACATCGAGGAGGCGCTAGCAAAAGGAGAGACGCCGCTCATGGCTACCACACGCCTGGCGATCGACAAGGCGTCCTGGGTTGCCCGCCGCCGCGACCGGGATGAGCTCGTGCTTGGCGCCGACACCAGTGTCGTCATCGACGGCTCGATGCTCGGCAAGCCGGCCGACGAATCGCAGGCGGTAGACTTCGTCATGCGTTTGTCGGGACGCGAGCATGAGGTGATAACCGCGTGGGCGCTACTCGGCGCGGCCGGCTCCGGGGTCAGCCCTGCGGCCGGCTTCACGGTCTCGAGGGTGCGCATGCGCGAGATCGCTCGAGACGAGGCCCGAGCCTACGTGGCAGGCGGCGAGTCGCTCGACAAGGCCGGCGGCTACGCGGCGCAGGGCGAAGGGCGGCGTCTCATCGCCTCGGTGGATGGACCCCTGGACAACGTCATCGGACTTCCCATGGCCGAGGTCGGCCACGCGTTGGCGGCGGCCGGAATCCAGGCGCGGCGATGAACCAGCGACCGACAGTTGCCGAGCGACTCGCGGCGGTGCGTGAAAGCATCGCGGAGGCGGCTCGCCGTGGCGGGCGCGACCCTGCCGAAGTTACCTTGATAGCGGTTTCGAAGAGGATCGATTCGGAACTCGTCCAAGAAGCCCTGGAAGCCGGCCAGCGTGATTTCGGCGAGAACTACCTGCAGCACGCGTTGGTAAAGATGAAGGCTCTGGCCGGCTCGGCGGCGCGCTGGCACATGATCGGCAAACTGCAATCGAACAAGGCGGCCAAGGCGGCGCGCAGCTTCAGCCTCATCCACGGCCTCGACTCGATGTCGGCGGCGCGCGCGATTTCCAAGGCGATGGTCGCCGATTCCGGCACGGCGCGGGTTCTAGTGCAGATAAAGCTCGGCGGCGGAGCGGTTCGCGCCGGCGTTGCGCGCGAAGAGGCAGCAGCGTTCGCTCGTGAGGTCAGCGCGCTTGCGGGGATCGAGATTTGTGGCGTCATGGGCGTGTCGCCGGTGGACGAGGAGCCGCGCCTGCACTTCGCGCGGCTTCGTGAGACCGGCGAGGAGCTTCGAGGGCTGGGTCTGCCGAATGCGCCGTGCACGGAAATCTCGGCGGGAATGACGCAAGACTACGCCGAGGCCATCCTGGAGGGGGCGACCATGGTCCGCGTCGGAACGGCCGTGTTCGGCCCCCGCGACGAAGCCTGACGGCTCGCCACGGTCGCCTTTGCGGCGGCTGCGGCGGCTGCGGTGGCAAATGCCGGCTAGCTGCGAGAGAGAAGGTATATGGCCAGGAAGAAGCAGTACGACATCGGTTTCATCGGCGGCGGGAATATGGCCGAGGCGCTCATAAAGGGCCTCGTTGGCGCCGATCAGCCGCCCTCGCGGGTGCTCGTTGCCGAGCCCCTTGCCGGCAAGCGCCGCGCGCTGGCGCGCCGCTACGGGATCAAGACAACGACCGACAACGGGGAGGTGGCGGGCGCCTGCCAGACTGTCGTACTGGCGGTCAAGCCGCAGATCATGGGTGAGGTTCTCGAGGGGATTAGCGCCGTGGTCGGCAAGAGCCAGCTCGTCGTCTCGATCGCCGCGGGGATAAAGATCGCCCGTCTGGAGAAGGGGCTCGGTGGCAATGTGCGAGTCGTGCGTGTCATGCCGAACACGCCCTGCCTGGTGGGCCGCGGCATGTCGGTGCTGTGTGGAGGCCGCTGGGCGCGCGGTGCCGACCTCGCCAGGGCAAGGCGGCTGTTTGCCACGGTCGGCGAGGCAATCGTCACGCCTGACGAGGCGCTGCTCGATCCGGTGACCGGCCTGAGTGGAAGCGGGCCTGCCTACGTGTATCTCTTCGCCGAGGGCTTGATCCGCGGCGGTGTTGCCGCGGGGCTCAGTGAAGAGGTGGCTCGAAAGCTCACCTACCAGACGATCGCCGGAGCGGCCGAGATGCTGCAGGGCACCGGCGAGTCTCCGCAGGCCTTGCGCGAAGCCGTATCATCGCCCGGCGGCACGACTGTGGCCGGACTCGGGCGACTGCGCTCCGGGCGTTTCGTGCCGACCGTTGCCGCAGCGGTGCGGACGGCGACCAAGCGCTCAAAAGAGCTCGGACGAAGCTGAGTAGCTGCGGCCAACGGTCCGGCGAAGAACCTCGCGGGGAAAACCTTTCTTGTTGCAGCGGCCGCTCCGGTGATTTATGCGGGCGAAATGCCCGAGTGGATGCGCCAGCGTGAGTCAGGGGTGGAACTACGCGTGCGCCTGATCCCGCGCGCCGCCCGCAACCGCGTCGTCGGACTCTACGGCGACCGCTTGAAGATCTCGCTTTCGGCTCCGCCGGTGGGTGGAGCGGCCAACCAGGCGCTGGTGCGCTACCTGGCGGCCGCGGCGCATGTAGCCCCTTCCAGGGTGCGTGTCGTTGCCGGTCTCAAGGACCGCTCGAAGACTGTTCTGATCGAGACCGATGAGCCCGCCAGACTCTATTCCGCTCTGACCGCGGCTCTGGCGGCCCGTTGAAAACCCCACTCCCGTCGCCATGAGCCGCCCCGGCTGGACGAGCGAGGCGGGCCCGCTCGGGCCGCTTTGCCTCGCCGAGCCGCCGTACAGGCCCGGCCGGCTGCCACAGGAGCGGCCCGGATGCCACGTTGACAAAGGACCGGGTCGCTCTTAAAAAACCAGCTGAGGCCTGGGCGTCGCCGTCCGGGCTTCCTGAGTTGGTAGCCTTTTCATGCCGATTTACGAGTACGATTGCCCGCGCTGTGGGCCCTTTGAACGCCTGCAGTCGATCCAGGACGATGCGCTCAAGCGCTGCCCGTCGTGCAGGCGCAAAGTGACCAAGCTCATCAGCCAGAGCAGCTTCCACCTCAAGGGTGGTGGCTGGTATGCCGATGCATACGAGAAGAAGGCCAACGGCTCTTCTCATGACTCATCTGAGGGGGCGACGAGCTCGGCATCGACCGGTTCAAACGGCGACGGCGCCTCGGCGACGGCCAAATCGAGCGACAGCGCCTCGACGAAGAGTAAATCGACCGACGGCGCCTCGACGAAGAGCAAATCGAGCGACGGCGCCTCGGCAAAGGCCAAATCGAGCGACGGTGCCGCCTCCAAAGGCGCATCGAGCGCCACGGGCGCGAGCGCGACCGGCGGCTGACCCCCCTCGATCTCCGCCCGAATCTCGCCACCTGGCTCGGTCCAGGGTTCTTCAACGGACCGCTAA
Organism: bacterium; assembly: GCA_003354045.1. Lineage (GTDB taxonomy): Bacteria > Desulfobacterota > Binatia > UBA1149 > CAITLU01 > PIVZ01. The sequence continues at coordinate 8,536 of PIVZ01000078.1, read as the reverse complement.
CCTTCCGATTTCAGAAATCAACTTCGGTTTTTCTTGACAGCCTTGACGCGCTGTGTTACCAATTGGCTCTGGCTACGACGCAATGCGTCCTGGCCAGCGAGGTTTGGGTAGCGGGGCAACACTCGCGCTGCCTTGGGGAGTGGCTGAGGGAAAACATAAGCCCGTTACCTTATCAATTCAGGGAGATTCGAGAACATGGCAAAGAAGACCAAAAAGGCACAAGAAATAGCGTTGATTCCCACGCTGCAGGATCTTACGGATACCGTCGATCGTCTGCGCGAGGACGTCGAGAGCACAGTCGAGAGGGTCAGCAAGAGAGCGGCCGGCCTACTGCCCGAGGGCAGCAGGCGCCAGCTAGACGACCTGGCCGACCGCGTGAACTCTGCGCGCAAGGACTGGGACAAGGCGGTCAAGTCTCTTCGCGAAGACATCGAAGATCGCATCGACGACTTCCGCAAGCCCATCGACAAGCGTGTAGCGACGCTCAGAAAGGACGTCGAGGCAACGCGCAAGAAGACGGTCGCAACGGTGGAGAAGGAAGCCCGCAAGCAGGTAGAGCGAGTCTTCAAGACCTTGAGGCTGCCGGTCAGCACCGATCTCAATTCGCTCAAGCGTCGCCTGACGATAATCGAGCGCAAGATCGACGATCTCGGCAAGCACCGCCGCGCGGCTGCCTGACCGGCGCTCGCCGACGGTTCGATAGCAACGACCTCCTCCTGGGTGGATTTCCTCCCGGGATCGGGGCGTGGGCCGGGCGCGGCTCACGCCCCGTCTTTCTTTGATAGCGGCGCGCTCTCAGCGCTTCTTCGGCCGGCCCCAGCCGCCGCCGCCCGGCGTCGTTACCAGCACGCGGTCGCCGCCCTCCAGCCGGAGGTTGATCTTTGCGGCCAGGCGCGTTCGTTTGCCCGCCCGTATCAGCCAGTCGCATCTGCTCTTGCCCGGTTCGCCGTCAGACAGACCGTAGGGCCGGGTCGTTCGCCTTTCCGCAAGTAAAGTGAGGTCGGCAGGGCCGAGCAGCTCGATCTCGCGCTCGATGCCGTCGCCGCCGCGATGCAGCCCTTTGCCACCGGAGCCCCGCCGCACGCGGTAACGCGCGACCCGTAGCGGATAGTAGGCTTCGAGCACCTCCACCGGCGTGTTGAGGGTGTTCGTCATGTGGGTCTGCACGGCAGAGGCCCCGTTGCCGACGGGACCGGCACCCGCGCCGCCGCCCACCGTCTCATAGTAGGAGTAGAAGCGCTGCCGTGCGCTGTCGTAACCACCCAGCGCCAGGTTACTCATCGTGCCGCAGCTGGCGGCCGGTATGCGCTCGGGAAGCGCGACGGCGAGTGCGCGCAGGATGATGTCCACGATCCGCTGTGAGGTTTCCACGTTACCGCCGGCCACTCCGGCCGGGAACAGGCAGTTGGTGACGCTTCCTTCGGGCGCGCGAATGTCAATGGGCTCCATCATGCCGCTGTTGGCCGGCACCTCGCGTCCGGCAAGACAGGCAACGACGTAGAAGACGGCCGAGGTAGTGATGGCCAGGTTGGCGTTGAGAGGACCCCGTACCTGCGGCGCACTTCCCGCGAAATCGAATACCAGCTTGCCGCGCGAGCGAAAGACGGCGACTCGGATCGGTATCTCTGTCTGCCCGATGCCGTCGTCGTCGAGCACGTCCTCGGCGACGAAGCGGCCGTGCGGGATGCGCCGGATTAGGCCGCGCACCAGGCGGCTCGAGTACGCTCGCACCTCCGACATCGCGTGGGCGAGGACGCCGCTGCCGTGGCGTTCGGCCAGGTCGCGGACGCGGCTGATTCCCACGCGCAGCGCCGCCACCTGCGCATCGAGGTCGCCGAGCCGCTCTTCGGCCACGCGTGTGTTGGCGAGAAACAGCTCGCGAGTCTCACGCACAGAGTTGCCCGCACGGTACAGGTGCACGGGCGGAATGCGCAGGCCTTCTTGATGGATATCGGTGGAAATCGGCATCGATCCCGGGCTAGCGCCGCCGATGTCGGCGTGATGCGCGCGGTCGGCGACGAACGCGTAGGGCGCTCCTTCGCCCTCCAGGAATACCGGAGCCACCAGCGTGACGTCGGGCAGGTGGGTGCCGCCGGCATAGGGATCGTTGAGCATGACGATGTCGCCGTCGTTCATGTCGGTGGCCGCGATTGCCGCTTGCACCGAGAGCGGCGTCGAACCGAGATGAACGGGAATGTGGGCCGCGTGCGCCACCATCTCGCCCCGGGATCCGAAAAGTGCGCAGGAAAAGTCGTGGCGCTCCTTTATGTTGGGCGAGAAGCCCGCCTGCTGCAGGACCATGCCCATCTCCTCGGCAACCGCCGTGAGGCGGTTGTTGTAGAGCTCGAGATCGGAAGGGCTGAGCTTGCTCGGCACCTTATCGGCTCCTTGTCGCGCGGCCCGACGGCGGCGCCTCGAGGACGAGGTTCATCTCTGCATCGACCCGTAGCCGCCAGCCGCGCGCCACCAGTGCCGTCGAGCTGTACTCGACCACGATGGCGGGCCCGGTGATCTCGGTGCCGACCTCTAGGTCTTCTCGCCGGTAGATCGGCACGCGTGCGTGGCGCCGGCCGAGAAAGACCGTCGCCGTTTCTACTGCCGCGGCCTTCTGGCGCGAGCGCCGGCGGGCCTTGCGCATGGGCGGCCATGGTGCGAAACCGTGGCCGGTGGCTGTGGCTCGAAGCCCGGCGACCTCGATGCTACGTCCGGGATCGCTGTAGCGGTAGAGTCGCTCGTGTGCTTCGTGGAAGCGTGATCTGAAGGCTCGATCGAGCGGCACCTCGATAGTGATCGACTGTCCCAGGTAGCGCGCACGCGCGAACACGTCGACGACGATGCGTCCGGCGGCCACCCCCTCCGCGATTACGTGCGCGCGCGCTCTGGCAGCCAGCGGGCGGGCTTCTTTCGAGAGCTCCGTCAGTGACGGATCCACCGTGCGCAGTGCCTGTGCCTCGTCGCGCACCACCGGACCGTCGAGCACGCCTGTGGCTGAAAACAGCCCCGGAATAGGCGGGACCAGGATGCGGGGTATGGCCAGTTCGCGTGCCAGTCCGCAGGCATGTAGCGGTGCGGCCCCGCCGAAGGCTACCAGCGTACAGGCGCGCGGGTCGTGCCCGCGCTCGACGGTGATGACGCGAATGGCCCGCTCCATGTTGCCCTCGACCACTCGAACCACACCCTCGGCAGCCTCGGCCGGCGAGCGCGCGCCGATGTCGGCCGCCAATCGCTGCAAGGCAGCCACGGCACGCTTCTCATCGAGCTTCATGTGGCCGCCGAGGAAACGGTCGGCGCGCAATCGGCCGAGTACGAGATTGGCGTCGGTGACCGTGGGCTCTGTGCCACGGCCATAACACGCCGGTCCGGGGTCGGCGCCTGCGCTGTGCGGCCCGACTTTGAGAGAGCCACCTTCGTCGAGGTAGGCGATCGAGCCGCCTCCGGCACCGACCGCGTGAATATCCACGCACGCCGTACGCACGGGAATGCCGGCCACTTCCGTCGAACTGCGCCGAGGTATGCCGCCGTCCAGCAAAGCCACGTCGGTGGAGGTTCCGCCCATGTCGAGCGTGATCACGTGCTCGAGGCTCGCGGCGCGCGCCAAGCGCCACCCGGCCGCCACTCCTCCGGCCGGTCCTGAGAGCATGGTCCGCACCGGCTCGCGGCACGCGGTGTCCGTTCCGATGGCGCCGCCGTTCGACTGCATCACGCGGAAGATGGCCGCATTGCTCGCCGTCGCCAGGCCGGCGATGTGGCTCGCCAGCTTCGGTCGTACATAAGCGTTGGCCACCGCAGTGCTGCTGCGCTCGTATTCGCCGGGCTCGGCGGAGAGTTCGTGGGATAACGTTACCGGGACGCCGAGGCGGGCCAGCGCCTTGGCCAGCCGCTTCTCGTGCGCCGGGTTGGCCGTGGAATGGAGGAGGCACAGTGCGACCGATTCGGCGCCGAGGGTGCGTACCTCTTCCACGATGCGTGCCATTTCGTCGCGTGTAAGGCGCTCCTTCACTGCTCCGTCGTAGAGAGTCCGTTCGCGCACACCGCGCCGTAACCGGCGCTCGACCAGAGGCGCCGGCTTGGCGGGCTCGAGAGCGTAGAGAAGGGGGCGGGCCTGGCGGCCGATTTCGAGGACATCCTCGAAACCGGTGGTCGTGAGCAACACAGTCTTTGCGCCGCGCCTCTCTATCACGGCGTTGGTAGCCACGGTGCTGCCGTAGGTTACGAGGTCGGCCGCGCGATCGTCGAACAAGCGCGCCAATCCGTCGAGAACGGCGCGGGCTGGATCGTCCGGCGTGGACAACAGCTTGAAGCGACCGGACTCGGAGCCCTGACGGAAGACTATGTCGGTGAAGGTCCCGCCGGTGTCTACACCGACGATTAGCAGGCTGCTCGGGGTGCGGCTCATCGCTTGGCTCGGGTCAGGACATCGAGATGGCGCGGCCTGAACTCGGTGCTCGCGCTTCGCGCCAATCTTGCAGGCAGACGGTCTGCTGGCAAGCACAGAGGCTGTTCGGTTGAATTGTCCGTGTAGACTAGACAGGCTGCGGCCTGCGCACTGGAATTCACCGGTGGGTGGATCGGCGTGCGCGGCGGCGCGCAGCACAGGGGCCTGTGCTAGTCTTTGCCGTGCGCCGCTACTGAGGAGCCTACCAGCGTTGTCTCTCGTATCTCGTGGCAAACCGGTCTTGCTGCTGCCCGCGATTGCGGCGGTCGCCTACCTGCTCGTGTGCGCGCCGGCTTTGCCGGCCGCGGAGAACTTCAACCTGCCCATTCGGGTCGAGGCTCACGTTGCCGACGCGCTGACGGGCAGAGCGCGGCCCTACTCGCGAGCGCGGGTGGCGGGCGTTTGGCGCGCCGTCATCGGCAGCACCGGTGGGCGCATGGTCATAGCCCGGCGCACAGTACACGTCGGCCCGGGCGGTCGCGTTTTTGTCGCAGCCCGCGTCCCGGAGCGCTTGGCGGCCAAGAGCCAGGATCTCGACCTCTACTTGCGTGAGGACAACGAGTGGCGGCTTCGCGGGCGGCTTCGCTACACGGCTGGCGGCTCTCTCCTGGTCTCGAAGACATTGGTCCTTCCCGGGCTGCCCCCGGGGCCGATGGCGACCGAGATCCACGCACGCGGCCAGCAGCAGTCCGGTTGGGACTCTCTGATGACGGCGCCGGTGCGCGTGGCCGAGAAGGCGACCCTGATCGTCGGCTTTGCTCTCGACGGCATCGATCCCGAGCGAGTGGTTCCTGTGGATGTGGCCATCGACGCCATTCCCCTGGACGCCGAGACCGAGGACGAGAGCGTCGTGCTGTGGGACGAACGAATTTCGGAGTCGGCCGAGACGCCGCGATGGCGCGAGCTCGAGGTAGACCTGCGAAAGGTCGGCAGCCGTATGGTCAGACTGCGCTTTCGCAGCCGGCCTACCAAGACGCAAAGCGGCCCGACTCCGGGGGTGGTGTGGGGCGCCCCAAGTGTGCTCTTCGAGCAGGCCCGTCCGGTTTTCCCGGTGGTGGCCATAGTCTCGCTCGATTCGTTGCGCACCGACGAGATCGGTCTCTACGGCGCTTCCCCCGAGCAAACGCCGTTTATCGACGACCTCTTCGGTAAAGGCGGAGCGGTTTTCACGCAGGCAATCACGCAGGCGGTGACGACGCAGGCGGCCCACATGTCGCTGCTGACTTCACTCAACCCGTGCGTGCATGGTGCCCTGTCCACCCGGCGAGCAGCCGCCACCAGCGTCGAGACGCTTGCGGCTCTATTCAAAGAGGCCGGGTACGCTACGGCCGCCTTCACCGAGGGGGCCGCGCTCGCGGGTGAGTTCGGCTTCGACCGCGGGTTTGACGTCTACGACGAAGGCGGTCCGTGGGGCGGTCCGCACGCCGGAGGTGGCGCGACGTCACTTGATCGTGCCGCGGCATGGATGCGCGACCACACAGGCGAGCCGCTGTTCATCTTCGTCCATAGCTACGAAACACGCCCATTCGTATTCGCGCCCGGTTCGGCCGCGGCGGGCCTCGTCCGCTACCGCGAGAAGCTTCGCGAGGCCGACGAGGAGCTCCGCCACTTCGTGGCCGAGCTCGACCGCGTAAGTGTGGCCAAGGAGTCGCTCCTGGTCCTTACCACCGGCCACGGAGAGGAATTCTTCGACCACGGCGCCGGAGGCCACGGCACGCAGCTCTACGAGGAGACCGTGAGCGTGCCGCTGATGTTCAGAGGTGCAGGGGTGCGTGCCGAGCGCCGCTACTACACTTTGGTCGGCCTCATCGACGTTGCGCCGACCATTCTCGAGCTCCGCGGTTTGCCGCGTCCCCGTACCATGCAGGGCAAGTCGGTGGCGGCTCTGATCGGCGGTGGCAAAGAGCCGAACATGCCGCGTCGGTTCTCCGAGGCGCACAGGGCGCTTCGCCTGGGTGCCCGGGCGACGGTCGAGGCCTGGACGCCGCCCGCCTACTCGGTGCGCGACGGTGGCCACAAGGTGATCATGCATGCGGGTGCCGGCGGGTTGCCGGTCTTCGAAGCCTACAATCTGACGCTCGATCCCAGCGAGAAGACCGACCTGCTGGCGGTCGGCCGCGGTCCCGAGTGGGCGGGGCAACTGAAAGGTGTGCTGCAGAACTACCCCAAGATTTGCAAGCATCTGGCCAAGCCGCCGGCGCCTCCGCCGCTGCTCTCGGCCACCGACCGCGAAAAGCTACTCTCGCTCGGATACGCCGACTGAAGTGGGCCTCTAGCCCGCGGTTATCGAAATGTCCTCGACACGGACGGTGGGTACCAGGCAGGTGCCGCCGAGAAGACGGCGGTCGCTCGAGATGGCGCTGATTCGCCGCAGCATATCGAAGACGTTGCCCTGGATGAGGACCTCTTTCACCGGCCGCCGGTTGCCGCCGGAGAGCAGGAAACCGTTCTTGACTACGCCCGAGAAGTCTCCCGTTACCGGGTTGGTGCTCCCCGAGAATCGGCTGACGAACACCGCTTTCTCAGACGCTGCGACCAGGCCGTCGGAAGGAGTATCACCAGCGGCGATTTCCAGGTAGCTCGGCCCGATCGACGGCAGGGTCGATGCCGATCCAGAGGCGTGGCCGGTCGAGATCGCCCCGCTGCCGGCGGCGCGCGCCTCGTAGTGGTTGAAGAGGTAGGTTGCCAGCACTCCGTCGGTTACGAGCTCGCGGCGGCTGGTAGGGACGCCCTCGCGGTCGAAGGCGCTCGAGGCTACTCCCCCCGGCAAGGTTGCATCGTCGACAAGAGAGAACCCGCGCGCGGCAATCGGCTCTCCGAGTCGGCCGGCAAGCGGGCTGCGGTCCTTGCGCACTGCATCGGCGCAGACGGCGCCGGTCAGAGTGGGAAGCAGGAACTCGGCCACTGCTTCGGGAGAAAGCACGACGCTACCCTTGAAGCTATCGCCCGGCTTGGCGCCCAGGCCGGCGAGGCACTTGGCGACGAAACGGTCGGCCGCCTCTTCGAGTCCGACCTCGAAGGCCTGCGGGTCGCGGGTCATCTCGCCATCGTAGTCGAAGCTTGCAACCTCGTCTCCGTCCACGGCCATGCCGAAAAGCTGGCCGTGTAGCAGATTGGAGGCCTCGGAGACGGCGACACCCGTCGTCGAGGCAAGCGCAGCGGCCGATAGCGAAACCCCTACGGAGCCGGAGTCGATGCGCACTCGGTTGTCGCGCCCTCGCACCCTCTCCAACACCTCCGCGGCCAGCCTCGTCGTGTACTCGGCGTCCAGGTCGGCCATGCGCGAGTCGCACAGCCCTGCAACCGGGCTCACCTGTACCGGCGAAGGCAGACCGTTGCAGTCGTCCGGCGGCGTGAGTCGCGCCTGTGCCACCGCCTCTTCGGCGCTCGCCCGTATGGACTTGCCGTCGAGGTCATTGGTCGTCACGAAGCCGAGGGAGGAACCGACCAAGACACGAAGGCCGAACAGGGTCTCGTCGGAGCTCTGCACCGCGTGGACGTCGTCGTTCTCGAGATGAGTCTCCGTCGAGTGCTCCCAGGCCGCAACGGCCTCGGCTTGATCGGCGCCGGCATCACGCGCGTGCTCGAGCAGGGTGTGACAGAGATCTAACAGGCGGCCTTCGTCCACTTACTGCTCTCCCCCGAGGAGCGCACGGCAACGTACGTAGGGACCGCCGGCATCGACCTTCGCCGGTTGCCCTTTCCCGCAGTAGCCCGAGCCGAGGTCCCAGCGGAACTCATCCGAGACCGCATCTACGGTAGACAGTACTTCGAAAGCGATGCCGCTTATCGTCACGCCTTTGACGAGCTCGCCGAGCTTGCCGTTGCGTATGCGGTAGGCCTCCTGGACGCCGAACATGAACTCGCCGGTCGCATCGGCCTGACCGTTGCGCGGTCCGTCGAGCAAGTAGCCATCCGTGGTCGTCGCTATAATCTCCTCGAGACTGGACTCCCCAGGCGCCATGTAGGTATTGCGCATTCGGATCAGTGGCTGATCCGAATACTCCCAGGCGCGTGCATTGCCCGTCGGCTCCACGCCGAAGCGCGCTGCGCTCTCTCTGTTGTGCAGGTAAGAGACCAGTCGGCCGTGGTCGATGATCG
>PIVZ01001268.1 GCA_003354045.1 bacterium | reverse complement strand
AGGGCGTCCATGACCGGCTTGCGGCAGCGTTCGGTCAGCCCGTTGGTGAGCTGCTCGAACTGGCTGCGCGTCATGGCGACCTGCAAGTGCTTGGGGCCGCTTGCGGTGGCGGTGACGTAAGGCAGATTGATCGTCGTTTCCATGACGGTCGAGAGTTCGCACTTGGCCTTTTCCGCCGCCTCCTTGAGACGCTGCAGAGCCATCGGGTCCTCTCGCAGGTCGACGCCTTCCTGTTTGCGGAAGGTCTCGGCGAGGAAGTTGATCACCTCTTCGTCGTAGTCGTCACCGCCGAGGTGCCCGTCGCCACTGCTGGCCTTCACCTCGAACGTGCCGATCTCGGGGTCGATCTCGAGGATCGAAATATCGAACGTACCACCGCCGAGGTCGAAGACGGCGAGGGTCTGCTCCTTCTTCTTGTCGAGCCCGTAAGCGAGGGCGGCCGCCGTCGGCTCGTTGATGATGCGCTCGACTGTGAGACCCGCGATCTCACCTGCGTCCTTAGTGGCTTTGCGCTGCGAGTCGTTGAAGTAAGCGGGGACCGTGATCACGGCGCGGGTGACCGGTTCGCCGAGGTAGTCTTCCGCGGTCTTCTTGAGGTCCTGCAGGACCATGGCGCTAATCTCGGGCGGCGTGTATTCCTTGCCGCGGATCTCGACCTTGACGAGTTCCTCGGGGCCACCGACGACCTTGTAGGGCACGATCTTTTCTTCACTGCTGACTTCGTTGTGCCGTCGCCCCATGAACCGCTTGATCGAGTGG
>PIVZ01000077.1 GCA_003354045.1 bacterium | reverse complement strand
AATGGACGCCGGCGCTCAGATAGTGCCGGGAGCGGGGAGGGGCAACGAGGGGAGCTTCCCGGTGATCGGCAAGATTGCCGGCTGGCCGCTCACCCCGCTCTTTCCGGTCGCCGGCCTGCTCGGCCTGGTGCCGCTGCCGCTCACCTGGAGCGTGAGGCTTGGCGCCCCCGTCGAGTATGTAAGTGCCGACCAGGGCACGGCCGACGTGGACGGCGTCACCGATGCCGTGAGGGCCCGTGTTCAGGCCCTGCTCGGCGAGTTGCTCTCCGAGCGCGATTCCATCGTAAGCGGCTAGCCTGCGTCTTACAGCCGAGGAGGATCTTTCACCCATGCCCAGGTACTTGCTCGCCATCGATCAGGGGACGACCGGTTCGACGGTCATGGTGTTCGACCAGCGTGGCCGCGTGAAGGGCCGCGTGTACTCGGAGTTTCGCCAGCACTACCCCAAGCCGGCCTGGGTCGAGCACGATGCCGAGGAGATCTGGAAGGTCACTCACGGACTGATAAAGCGCGCATGCACGAAGGCACGGGTGAAGCCCGCCGACCTGGCTGCCATCGGGATCACCAACCAGCGCGAGACCGTCGTGGTCTGGGATCGCAAGACCGGCAAACCCATTCACAGGGCCATCGTCTGGCAGGACCGCCGCACTGCCGCCCGCTGCGCCGAGCTCGAGGCCGAGGGCCTGCGTGGGGAGATACGGCGGAAGACCGGCCTGGTCATCGATCCTTACTTCTCGGCAACCAAGGTCGCGTGGATTCTCGATCACGTCCGCGGTGCGCGTCGTCGCGCCGGCCGCGGCGAGCTGGCCTTTGGCACCATCGACAGCTGGCTCATCTGGAAGCTGAGCGGCGGGCGTGCGCATGTGACCGACTACACCAACGCCTCGCGTACGATGATCTTCAACATACGAAAGCGGCGCTGGGACGACGCTTTGTGCGAGAAGATCGGTGTGCCGCCCGAGATGCTTCCCGAGGTGCGACCCTCGGCCGGTATCTTTGCCGAGAGTGCGCCCGGGGTGGTGGCCCGGGGCGAGGTGCCGATAAGTGGCGTGGCCGGAGACCAGCAGGCGGCACTGTTCGGCCAGGCATGCTTCCGCCCCGGCATGGTGAAGAACACCTACGGCACCGGCTGCTTCATACTCATGTATACGGGCGAGAAGCTCGTCGCTTCCAAGAACCGATTGATCACCACCATTGCCTGCGCCGCCGACGGCAGCCCCGCCTATGCGCTCGAGGGCTCGGTGTTCATCGCCGGCGCGGCCGTGCAGTGGCTGCGCGACGGGCTCGGGTTGATCCGCAGCGCGCCCGACTCGGAGCCGGCCGCACGCCGGGTGGAGGACACGCTCGGAACCTACCTGGTGCCGGCGTTTGCCGGCTTGGGCGCCCCCTACTGGGACGCCGGCGCCCGCGGGGCCATCGTCGGGCTCACCCGCGGCGTGACCTCCGACCACCTCATTCGCGCCACGCTGGAATCCCTGGCCTATCAGACCCGCGACGTCGTCGAGGCCATGGCCGCCGATGCCGGCCGCCGCCTGCGCGTGTTGCGCGTAGACGGTGGGGCCACCGCCAACGACTTCCTGATGCAGTTCCAGGCCGACATGCTGGGCGTCCAGGTGGACCGTCCCGAGGTAGTCGAGACGACGGCAGCCGGTGCGGCCTTCCTGGCCGGTGTCGGTGTGGGGATATGGAAGAGCGGCAGGGATATCGAAGCCACGCGCCGCGTGGACCGAGTGTTCAAGCCGCGTATGAAGCCGGCCAGGCGCCGCGCCCTTTATGCGGGATGGCAGGAGGCCGTGGCCCGCGTCCGCTCCGCCTAGTGCCGGTGCCTGCTTGAACGCGCCGGGGGGCGTTGCTATAAAGCCCGGCTGAGAAACGGAAGACCGCAATGAAGACAGATATCCATCCAGAGTATTCCGACGTCGAGGTCGCCTGTGCGTGCGGCCACACCTTTACCACCCGCTCGACGGCCAAGAAGATCCACGTCGAGATATGCTCCCACTGCCATCCGTTTTACACCGGGCAGCAGAAGATGGTGGATACTGCCGGTCGCGTCGAGCGTTTCCGCAAGAAGTACGGAAACGTGAAGTACGGCAACTAGGTATCCGGGCCATTCGGCTGGAAGCCGGCGGCGTGCGAAGGGCGGGAGGCAACTCCGGCCCTTTTTTGTTTGTGCTCGGCCGGCAGAGTTTCGGTTCGTCGGAGCAGGACGTATAACGATCAATTAGCGCATCCCGCAGCCGGGGCGGGCTGGGGGACGGTGCGCGAGAGAATCAATGTTCGAGAAGCTCGACAAGGTCGAGGAGCGCTTCGCGCAGATCGAGAGCGAGATCGTGGATCCCGCGGTCGTTTCCGACCGCGAGCGTTACGCGGACTTGATGCGTGAGCACGCCGAACTGCAGCCGGTGGTCGCGACCTATCGCGAGCGCAAGACGGTGAGCGAACAGATCGCGGAAGCCGAGCTGCTGCACGAAGACGACGATCGTGAGATGCGCGAGATGGCGGCCACCGAGCTGCGAGCGCTGGAGCCGGAGCGCGACCGGCTCGACGCCGAGCTCAAGCGGCTGCTCATACCCAAGGATCCCCTGGACAAGCGCAACGCCATCGTGGAGATCCGCGCCGGTACCGGCGGCGAGGAGGCCGCGCTGTTCGCCGGCGATCTGCTGCGCATGTACCTGCGCTACGCCGAGCAAAACCGCTACAAGACGGAGCTTCTGAACCAGAACGTCGCGGCGATGGGTGGGCTCAAAGAAGCCATCGTGATGATCTCGGGCGCCGATGCCTACGGGCGCTTCAAGCACGAGGGGGGCGTACACCGCGTGCAGCGAGTGCCCGAGACCGAGGCGCAGGGGCGCGTCCACACGTCGGCCGTCACGGTGGCCGTACTGCCGGAGGCCGAGAGCTTGGACGTCAAGATCGAAGACAAGGACATGCGCGTGGACGTGTATCGTTCCTCGGGGCCGGGCGGCCAGTCGGTCAACACCACCGACTCCGCGGTGCGGCTCACACACATTCCGAGCGGCCTGGTGGTGACCTGTCAGGACGAGAAGTCGCAGCACAAGAACAAGGCGCGTGCGCTGAAGATCCTGATGTCACGCCTTTTTGAGCTAGAGCAGCAGAAGCGGCGTGCCGAGGTCGACGCCGACCGGCGTTCCATGGTCGGCTCGGGAGACCGCTCCGAGCGCATCCGCACCTACAACTTTCCGCAGGGCCGCATCAGCGACCACCGCATCGGGCTCACCTTGTACTCGCTCGAGGGCTTCATGGCAGGCGATATGGACGAGGTGCTCGACGGGCTTCGCGCCCACTTTCAGGCCGAAGCGCTCAAGGCGGAGCCAGCGCGGTGAGCGATGCCCGTGGGTCCGGACCCCGCGTGCTCGTCGACTACCTGCTGCTGAGCGAAGAGTTTCTCAAGTCCAAAGGCGTGGAGAGCCCGCGCCTGGACGCCGAGCTACTGCTTGCCGAGGTGCTCGGGCTGAGCCGCATAGAACTCTATACGAGCCACGACCGGCCGCTCGGTGGGCCGGAGGTCGATCGTTACCGCGAGCTCGTGCGGCGCCGTGCAGCACGCGAGCCGGTCCACTACATACTCGGACACCGCGAGTTCTGGTCCCTCGAGTTCGCGGTCGATCGCCGGGTGCTCATCCCGCGGCCCGAGAGCGAGATGCTCGTCGAATTGGCGAGCAATCTGCTCGCCGGCCGAGAGGCGGCAGACGGGGACGGCTCGGGCGCGCCGCAGTCGCAGGCGGCCGCTGTCGCAGCCGGCTCGGACGCGAAACAGTGGAGGGCGGCTGACGTGGGAACCGGCTCCGGCGCGTTGGCCGTGGCGTTGGCGGTCGAGGTCGCGGGCCTTGGCGTCGTGGCCTCCGACAGGTCGGCCGCCGCCATCGAGCTGGCCCCGGCCAATGCCGGCAAGCATGGCGTGGCCGAGCGGGTCGAGTTCATCCAAGGCGACCTTTTCGAGCCCTACGGTGAGCGTGGACCCTTCGATGTGATCCTCAGCAACCCGCCCTACGTGAAGCGTGAGGAGTTCGCGGGCTTGTCACCCGAGGTGCGCGACTGGGAGCCCACCGGCGCTCTGGTGGCCGCCGACGGGGGAATGGACGTGACCCGCCGTCTAGTGGCACAGGCGCCCCGCTGGCTCACCGAGGATGGCTGGTTGCTGGTAGAGGTCGGCACTCAGGCCGCCGAGGTGAGAAATCTCTTCGAGACGAGCGGCTGGCGAGAGCTCAGCTCACACACAGACCTCGCCGGCCACGACCGCGTAGTGTGCGGCCGCCGACCGACAGATTGCTGAAGGGCTACCCGAGCGGTTAAGTAGCTGTATGGATAAGATCGTAGTCACGGGAGGCCGGCGGTTGACCGGGGACGTGCGTGCCGGCGGGGCGAAGAACTCGGCGCTGCCGCTGATGTTCGCCTGTCTGCTCACCGACGAGCCGTGCCGGCTGAGCGGCGTGCCCGACGTGGCCGACATCCGCACAGCCGTGCGTCTGCTCGAGAAGCTCGGCGCCCGCGTGGAGTCGCCGGCCGCGGGTGAGTTCTTGATCGATTGCTCGGCAGTGGACCAGTGGGAGGCCCCCTACGAGCTGGTTCGTACGATGCGCGCCTCGTTCCTGGTGCTCGGACCGCTGCTGGCCCGCTTCGGGCGCGCCCGTGTGTCCGCCCCCGGAGGCTGCGCGATCGGCAGCCGCCCGGTGGATATGCACATCGCGGCGATCTCGCGCCTGGGAGCCGAGATCGTTCAGGATCACGGCTACGTAGAGGCGCTCTCCGACGGGCTACGCGGCGGCCACGTCATCTTGCCGATGCCTTCGGTGGGCGCCACCGAGAACGCGCTGATGGCAGCCAGCCTCGCGGCCGGCGCCACGCGGATCGAGAACGCGGCGCGCGAGCCCGAGATCGTCGATCTCGCCGAGGCGCTCGCCGGCATGGGAGCGCAGATCTCGGGGGCCGGATCTTCGCTGATCGAAATCGAAGGTGTGGGCCGTCTGACCGGCATGAACCGTGAGGTTGTCGCCGACCGTATAGTCGCCGGCACCTACCTGATTGCCGGCGCCATCAGCGGTGGTGACGTGCTCGTCGAGGGCGCACGCAGCGAACATCTCGGTAGCCTGCTCGAGGCGCTCGAGGCGGCCGGCTGCCGGCTGAGCGAGGAGAAGGGCGCAGTCCGTTTGGCAATGGACGGGCCGCCGCGCGCGGTCTCTGTCGCAACGGCGCCGTATCCTGGCTTTCCCACCGATCTGCAGGCCCAGTTCATGGCGCTGATGTGTCTTGCCGACGGGACCTCGAATATCGACGAGCGGATCTTCGAGAACCGTTTCATGCACGTGCAAGAGCTCGTGCGCATGGGCGCCAGCATTCGTTCTGCCGGGCGCCGCGCCATCGTCACCGGGCAGCGCGCGCTTTCCGGCGCTCCGGTGATGGCAACCGATCTGCGCGCCAGCGTGTGCCTGCTGTTGGCTGGTCTGGCGGCCGAGGGTACGACGGAGGTGCTGCGCGTTTATCACCTGGACCGCGGCTACGAGCACATCGAGGCCAAGCTGGCCGCACTCGGTGCCGACGTTCGTAGGGAGAAGATGTAGGCATGGCGACGATACGACCTTTGATCGATGGCTCGGCGGCGGCCGAGAAACGCCTTGCCCGCCTGGCAACGAGAGGCAGCGGTCCGCGCGGCGTAGAGGCCGCCGTCGCGGCCATCATTGCCGGGGTGCGCCGTGGCGGTGACCGCGCGCTGGCGCGTTACAGCAAGCGCTTCGACGGCGTGGACCTTGAGCCCGGGGCCTTCGAGGTACCGCAACGCGAGATCAAGAAGGCGTGCGCCCGAGCGGACAAGACGACGCTCGCGGCGCTCGAGAAAGCGCACGTGCGGATCTCGCGCTTCCACCGCCGCCAGCTCGAGAAGGGCTACGAGATAAAGGAACCTGGCATTCGCACCGGCGTGCGTGTACTGCCGCTGGCGCGTGCCGGTGTCTACGTGCCGGGCGGGAAGGCGGCCTACCCGTCGAGCGTGCTCATGAACATCGTGCCGGCGCGCGTGGCCGGTGTCGCCGACATAACGGTGGTGACGCCGCCCTCGCCCGACGGCGTCTTGCCGGAGGTGTTAGCGGCTGCCGCCATAGCGGGCGCCACGCGTGTGCTCACACTCGGTGGTGCGCAGGCGGTGGCGGCGCTGGCCTATGGCACCGAGACGGTTGCGCGCGTGGACAAGATCGTCGGCCCTGGAAACATATTCGTGGCAACCGCCAAGCGCCTGGTGTTCGGCCAGGTAGACATCGACATGATTGCCGGGCCTTCCGAGGTCCTGATCATCGCTGACGGTTCCGCCGACCCCGAGCTTGTGGCCGCCGACATGCTCGCGCAGGCCGAGCACGACGAGCTGGCCGCGGCGGTGTGCCTCACTCCCAGCCGCAGCAAGGCCGAGGCGGTGGCACGGGCGCTGGCCGAGCAGCTTGCCGGGCTCAGCCGGGCCGACATCGCGGCGCGCTCACTGGCCCGCTACGGCACCGTGATGGTGACGTCCTCGCTGGCGCGCGCGGCCGAACTGGCCAACGAGATCGCGCCCGAGCATCTCGAGCTGTTCATTCGCCGGCCGCGCGCCTTGCTATCGAAGATTCGCAACGCCGGGGCCGTCTTCTTAGGAGAGCTCAGCAGCGAGCCGCTCGGTGACTATGCCGCCGGTCCCAACCACGTTCTGCCGACCGGGGGTGCAGCGCGCTTTGCCTCGCCGCTCGGCGTGTATGACTTCCTCAAGCGAACCAGTATCATCGAGGTCAATCGCGAAGGTCTGGAGAAATTGGCGCCTACAGTGGAGAAACTGGCCCGCGCCGAGGGTTTGGAGGCGCACGCGCTGGCAGTATCGCGCAGGCGTCTGAAGGTCCGCGGCGCGGCCGCCGGCGGGCGGCGCAAGCCGCGCACGGGGTAAGACATTGGCTACCTCAGGCAAGAAGACGACGAGAAAGAAGACCGCGGCCAAATCCGCGAAGGCGGCCAAGAAGACTGCGACCAGGCCGGTGAAAGCGGCGAAGAAGACCGCGACGAAGACTGCGAAGGCGGCCAAGACGGCGCCGCCGAGCCGCCGGCGGGGCTCGGCGAAGCGCAGCGCCAGCGTGGGTCGGAAGACCTCCGAAACCTCCATCCGCGTTGACCTGGCCGTGGACGGGCCGGCCCGCTACGCCATAGACACGGGAGTGGCCTTCCTCGATCACATGCTCGAAACCTTCGCCCGCCACGCCCACATCGGCCTTATCGTCAAAGCCAAGGGCGACCTGCAGGTGGACGACCACCACACGGTGGAAGACGTCGGCTTGAGCATCGGCGAGGCGCTCTCCCGCGCGCTGGGCGACAAGGCGGGGATCGTGCGCTTCGGTCACTTCGAGGCGCCGCTCGACGAGACCCTGATGGCCGTCAGCGTGGACTTGAGCGGCCGCCCCTACCTCGTCTACAACGTCAAGATTCGCCACCACCGGGTGGGCGACTTCGAGGTCGGCCTGATCGAGGATTTCATGCGTGCTCTGGCCACGGCGGCAGGGATGAACCTGCACATCAACCAGCGCTACGGCCGCAACCCGCACCACATACTGGAGGCCACGTTCAAGGCCCTGGCCAGGGCTCTTTCGATGGCCTGTGCGCGCGACGCACGCGTGGCGGGCGTGCCCTCGACCAAGGGTGCCCTGTAGCGCAGTCCGTCGAAGAATCCCGGAGCTAGCTCTGATGATCGCGGTAATCGACTACGGCATGGGCAATCTGCGTAGCGTCTCCAAGGCATTGGAGCACGTTGGCGCCGACGTGCGCGTGACCTCGGACGCGGCGGTAGTTGCCGCGGCCGACGGCGTGGTGCTGCCCGGTGTGGGCGCCTTCGCGCGCTGCATGGAGAACCTGCGGGCCGCCGGCCTGCACGAATCCGTCTATGCCGCGGTGGATTCCGGCCGGCCGTTTTTCGGCATCTGCGTGGGCATGCAGATCCTCTTCGATGAGAGCGACGAGTTCGGCCGCGTCGAAGGTCTCGGCGTGTTGCCCGGCCGCGTGCGGCGTTTCGAGCCCGGCCACGACGAGCTCAAGGTCCCGCACATGGGCTGGAACCAGGTGAGCATCGAACGGTCGGCGCCGCACTTTCGTGGTATCGAGGAGGGGACGCGCTTCTACTTCGTGCACTCTTACTTCGTCGAGACCGATCACGATGACGTGGTGGCCACGCGCACCTCGTACGCGAACGACTTCGTTTCCAGCGCGTGGCGCGACAATGTGTTTGCGACCCAGTTCCACCCCGAGAAAAGCCAGGCCGTGGGACTGAGAATGCTCGAGAACTTCGTGGCCATCGTGGATGGGGAGCTCGGCTGAGATGCTGGTCCTGCCCGCCATCGACATCCGCGGCGGTAACTGCGTACGGCTTCTCAAGGGTGACTACGCGCGCGAGACCGTGTTCGGCGACGATCCGGCGGCCATGGCCCGACGCTGGCTCGCCGATGGCGCCCGCGCCCTGCACATCGTCGATCTCGACGGCGCCCGTGAGGGCGTGAGCCGCAATCGCGAGGCCGTCGAGGCCATCCTCGCGGCCGTGGCCGAGGTCGCCAGTGAAGAGCGGCCGGTGGTGACGGAGCTCGGAGGTGGCATACGCGACATGGCGGCGGTGCGCACCTGGCTGGAAGCCGGCCTGGGGCGGGTGATTCTCGGCACGGCTGCGGTGACCGATCCCGAGCTGGTGTCGGCGGCTGCGGCCGAGTTCCCGGGCCGCGTCTGGGTAGGCATCGATGCCCGCGACGGGCGCGTGGCGGTGGCCGGGTGGATAGAGGGCACCGAGCTGGATGCGGTCGAGTTCGCCCGCGACGTCGAGCGACGCGGTGCCGCGGGCATCATCTACACAGACATCGATCGCGACGGCACCGGCGCGGGCCTCAACGTCGAAGCCACCGAACGCCTGGCGCGCGCGGTGAACGTGCCGGTGGTCGCTTCCGGTGGTGTCGATTCCGTGGACGACCTCAAACGTCTCGCGAAAGTGTCCGGCTCGGGCATCGACGGCGTCATCGTGGGGCGCGCTCTTTACGACGGCCGCGTCAACCTTCCCGAGCTGCTTGCGCAGGCGGAGGGCTGAGATGCTGGCCAAGCGCATCATTCCGTGCCTCGACGTCAAGAACGGACGCGTCGTGAAAGGCGTCAACTTCATCGGCCTGCGTGACGCCGGCGACCCTGTCGAGTGCGCAATACGCTACGACGCCGAGGGCGCCGACGAGCTGACCTTCCTCGACATCACCGCCAGCCACGAGGCCCGCGACATCATCTTTGACGTTGTGGCTCGCACTGCCGAGCAGGCTTTCATGCCGCTGACGGTGGGAGGTGGGGTGCGCAGCGAGGACGACGTGCGCGAGCTCCTCAAGGCCGGAGCCGACAAGGTCTCGATCAACACCGCGGCGGTGACCGATCCCGACTTCGTGGCCACGGCCGCGCGGCGCTTCGGCGCCCAGTGCATAGTCGTCGCGGTGGACGCGCGGGCCCGCGACCGCCACCTCGATCTTGCCGCCGACGGCGGTGGCATGGACGGACGCCCGGCCTGGGCCGGCACCTATCCCGAGCTGCTCGTCGATGACGAAAGCAGCGGCGGTTGGGAGATCTATACCTACGGCGGGCGCCGTCCGACCGGCATAGATGCCATCAAGTGGTGCCGTCGCATGGAGGAGCTCGGCTGCGGCGAGATCCTGCTCACCAGCATGGACCGCGATGGCACCAAGGAAGGCTACGACATCCCACTGACCAGCCGCGTGGCCGATGCAGTGGGCGTTCCGGTGATCGCCTCGGGCGGGGTAGGCGGGCCCGAGCATCTCTTCGAGGGGCTTACGGCCGGCAAGGCCGACGCCGTTCTCGCCGCTTCCATCTTCCACTACTCCGAGTACTCGATAGCCGAGTGCAAACGCTTCCTGGCCGACCGCGGCGTGGTGGTCCGCGTTCAGTAGTCGCTCTCAGTCCTGACTTTCCAGCCAGCGCTCGGCGTCTATCGCCGCCATGCAGCCGCTGCCGGCGGCGGTGATTGCCTGCCGGTAGATGGAGTCTTGCACGTCGCCGCAGGCGAACACGCCCTCGGCGCTGGTGTAGCTCGAGCCGGGTTTGGTGACGATGTAGCCCTTTTCGTCGAGCTCGAGCTGTCCGCGGAACAAGGCGGTATTGGGAACGTGGCCGATGGCCATGAAGACGCCGTCGCAGGCCATCTCTTCGCTCCCTTTCCCGGTCGTATCCGCAAGCACCACTGCGCGGACGTTGCCGTCGTCGTCGGCGAGGATCTCCTCGATGGTCTTGCAGAGCAGCAAGGAGATCTTGTCGTTGTTGCGCGCTCGCTCGACCATGATCTTCGAGGCACGGAACTCGTCGCGGCGATGGACGATGCCCACCGAGCTGGCGAACTTGGTGAGGAACGTCGCCTCTTCCAAGGCCGAGTCGCCACCGCCCACCACCAGCACTTTCTTGTCCCTGAAGAAAAAGCCGTCGCAGGTGGCGCAGGCCGAGACCCCGTGGCCCATCAGCCGCGACTCGGACTCGAGCCCGAGCAAGCGTGCCGTGGCGCCGGTGGAGATGATGAGGGCGTCGCAGGTGAGCTCGCCATCATCGGAGTGCAAACGGAACGGGCGCGCGCCGAGATCGACCGACTCGATGTCGCCGGTGGTGAACTCGGTGTCGAAGCGCTCGGCCTGTCGGCGGAAATCAACCATCATTTCGGGCCCTTGGACGCCCTCGGGGTAGCCGGGGAAGTTCTCGACCTCGGTCGTGATGGTGAGCTGGCCGCCGGGCTGGACGCCCTCGACGACCAGCGGCGCGAGGTTGGCTCGGGCCGAGTAGAGAGCGGCGGTCAAGCCCGCCGGGCCCGAGCCGAGGATGATGACTTTGTGGTGTCGTGTTGGCATCGCTAGCGACTTTGTCCTCTACTGAGGCCAATCCTCCCATGGTGAGCCGTGACTGCAGGAACGGGCTCCTAATAGGGATTTCAAGGGAGTCGTGCAAACCATGTCGAAGCTGACCCATATCGACGAGAAAGGCCGGGCGCGCATGGTCGATGTCTCGGACAAAGAGGTGACACGCCGGCGCGCCGTGGCGCGCGGCCGTCTGATCACCGATCCCGACACCCTGCGGCGCATTCTCGAGGGAGACCTACCCAAAGGCGACGTGCTGGCGGTGGCGCGCACGGCCGCAATCCTGGCGGCCAAGCAGACATCCAGCCTCATACCGCTGTGCCATCCGCTGCCGATAACGTCGGTCGAGGTGTCCTTCTCGGCTGCCGGGGAGGGAGCCCTCGACATAGAGGCGGCGGTCTCGGTGACCGACCGCACCGGCGCCGAAATGGAAGCGCTAATGGCTGTGGCCGTGGGTGGCCTGACGGTCTACGACATGTGCAAGGCGGTGGACCGTTCGATGAAGCTTACCGAAGTGCGCCTACTCGAGAAGAGCGGCGGTCGCAGCGGCCACTACGTCCGAGCGGAGAAGTAGGAAGAGCGCGGTCAGAACGGCCACACCATCGGGATCAGCGTGATCGATATGATCGCGCAGATGATGTCGAGCGGAAGGCCGACACGCACGAAATCGGTGAAGCGATAGCCACCGGGTCCGTAGACGATCAGGTGGGTCTGATAGGTCACCGGCGATGCGAAGGCGCAGTTGGCTCCCAGCGCCACCGCCATCACGAAGCTGCGCGCGTCCACCCCGGCCTGCTCGGCGGCCGCCACTGCGATCGGGAACATCAAGGCGGCGGAGGCGTTGTGGTGGAGAAGCTCCGAGAGGACCATGGTCGCCAGGTAGACGGCGGCCAGCGTGGCAACCGGCCCCATGGACTGGGATTGGGCCACCAGAACGCTCGCTATTGCTGCTGCGGCCCCTGTCTTGGCCATGGCCGTGGCGATGCCGAGCCCCGCGGCTATGACCACCAGGACGTGAAGCTGCACGCTGCGGCGGGCCATTGCCCCCGAGATGCAGCGGGTTGCGATGAGAATGCCGCCGGCCACGAAGGAACCGATGGCGATGGGAACGACACCGGTGGCAGCCAGCACCACCATCGCCACGAAGACGGCTACCGCGAGCCAGGCGCGCTCGTGGCGCGGCGCCTGCGATCCGCGCACCTCGCTTACGAGGTAGAAATCGCGGCTGTTGCGATGGGCCTCCAGGAAACGCGGCGCGGCCTGGAAGATCAGGGTATCTCCGGCGCGCAAGACGATGGCGCCGAGCTTGCCGGCCACCCGCTCGCCGTTGCGGTGCACGGCGATGACCGCGGCGTCGTAGACGGTACGGAAGTTCGCTTCTTTTATGGTGCGGCGCACTAGCGGCGAGGAGCGCGACACCACTGCCTCGATGAGGCGATGGCGCGGATCTGCCGGCGTCGGCTCGTCCTCGTCGCTGGCCGGCACCAGGCCGCGGATACGCTGGAGGTCGACTATGGTGGAGACCACTCCTGCGAACACCAGCCGGTCGTGGGTGACGATGACCTCGTCGGGCGCGACCGGTGCGATTATCTGGCCGTCGCGCAGGATCTCGAAGAGAAAAAGACCGGGAAGATCGCGCAGGCCGGCCTGCTCGATGTTCTGGCCTATGAGAGGACAGTTCTCCTCTACTATCATTGCCACGGTGTACTCGCGTAGATGCTCGGCCACCTCGGTAGCGGTGTCCGTGCGGTTCGGCAGCACGCGGGGCGCGACGAAGAGCAGGTAGAGAATGCCGACCACACAGATGGGAAGGCCGACCGGCGCCAGCTCGAAAAGCGACAGCGGCTCCATTCCCGATTGGATCACGAGACCGGCCACGGTGAGCGTCACACTGGTTCCGATGACGGTGATGAGGCTGCCGAGAATTGTCGAGTAGCTCAGCGGAATCAGCAGTCGGCTTGGCGAGATACGATTGCGCCGCCCCCAGTCGATCACCAGAGGCGTCATCATCGCCACGATC
Source organism: bacterium (assembly GCA_003354045.1). Lineage (GTDB taxonomy): Bacteria > Desulfobacterota > Binatia > UBA1149 > CAITLU01 > PIVZ01. The sequence continues at coordinate 193 of PIVZ01000077.1, read as the reverse complement.
GGCGCGTTATTGAGGAAGGCCGAGAGGCCCGAGAGCACCGGCAGGGTGCGGACCATTCCCGCCAGCTCGCTCTTGGAGCGTCCGAAAAGCCGCCCCAGGGTGATCTCCAGGGCCCCGGTCTCGCGCATGGCGGCAGAGAGGATGAACAGCGCTCCCACCGTGGCCATGGCCGGGTCGGCAAAGCCGCTGAAGG
>PIVZ01000076.1 GCA_003354045.1 bacterium | reverse complement strand
GCTCTCATTATTGACAAATCTCTCATTTCGTGTGACCATACAGTAGCCCAAAAATGAGAGTTCTGTCAAGTTTGAGATTGATGTCAGGGAGATTTTTTTGCGGGGCCTTGTCGGGGAGCGGCATTCTGAGCACAGGCACGCCGCGGAAGGCTTTGTTGCCAGCGGGTTTCTTGCTACGGCCTCTATCTGCGGAGGCGGTTGTGGTGGCGTGGGGTTGTGGGGCGGTGGCTGTGATGGCGGTGGCGTCGGCCGCCGCGGGATCACCTGCGGAGATACCAGCCGCGGCGAACCCCGTGGTCAAGGCGCCACCGCCCGCGGTCCTGGACACGCTGGCCCGGGCTAGGGCTAGGTAACGATGGCACTACGCACCGACGAAAAGCGCCCCAAGAAGCGCGAGCGGACGCAACTCCAGCTCATCGAGGCGGCAATGCGCGTGTTCGCCGAGAAGGGCATCGGCGGTGCGCCTATCCACGTCATCGCGCACGAGGCCGGGCTGGCCAACGGCACCTTCTACAATCACTTCACGACCAAACAGGAACTGATCGTCGCCGTAGCCGGCCATCTCATGGATCGGCTGTCCGATGAGGTGGCGGCCAGCGTGCGCGATCTCGACGATCCGGCCGAATGGGTGGCGGTGGCGCTGCGCCGTTTCAACCAGAAGGCCCAGGACGATCCGATCTGGGGTAACGTGACGGTGCGCCTCGGCGGCACCGCCAGCGATGTCAGTGGAAGGATCGCCGCCAACATGACCCGTGATCTCGAGGAAGGCATCAGACGCGGCCGCTTCAAGGTCCCCTCACAGCAAGCCGCCGCCGACGCTCTACTCGGCACCGGCCTCATGGGCCTACTGTCGGTGTCTACCGGCCGCGCCGGCCCCGAGCACGCATCCGACATCGCCGCCATGGTCCTGCGCAGCCTCGGCATCGACGGCGAAGAAGCCGAAGAGATCACCCACCGCCCTCTACCCTCTATCCCCTAAGGGGGTCAAGTCGCGGCTTGACCCCCTCCGTCTCCGACCCCCTCCGTCTCGTTTATTCCCTTGACAGGCGCCCGGTCGCGCGTAAACAATGCCGCCTTCAACCAACCGAATGGATCGATGCGTCGGCGCACGAGATGCGCTGGAAGGAAAACGGGGGTTCTACGAATGAATGCGTACGACACGAAGGTCTGGCTCGTGGCGTCAGTGGCGCTGTTAGGGCTGTCACTCAGTGCAGCGACGGTGCAGGCACAGTGCAACGTCATTGGCACGAACACGGGAGTCGCGGGATCATATACGACGATAATCTCTAAAGGGTTGGCGGCCTCCTACGTCTGCCAATCGGTCCCAGGGCAAATGAACGCCTATGCTTGTGCCCCGGGCTCCGGTGGCGGCCTGGTCGCAAATCTGACGGCGACTGCCATGTCGTCTACGATGGCCCCGCAATGCGTGTGGAACTGTGCGTGCGGCCAGATCACCATCGATAGCAGCGATGGCCTGCCGGTAGAGCTATTGAGATTCGGCGTCGAGTGACCTTTTCGCCCGATGGACCTACCGGGCAGATTCTACGCCATTCGACAAAGCGGCCGCACGAGCCTCGAGGTTTCGCATAGCTCCCGTGAGGTGCCGCTGCACTGTGCTCTGGAAGAACGGCGCCGTCAGGCGCAACAGGATCCCCGGCTCGACGGCCAGCCTCCACCGCACCAAAGTCGTGCCGTTCGCATGGTCCTCGAGCTCGGTGCTTTCCAGCTGCGCTTTGGCCACCGGTACCGTTGCGCGGTCGATGCGGTAGACCCAGCGGCGCGGCTCATCCCACGCCAACATGGTCTCCTCGAACAGATGGCCGCGGACGTCGGAGACCCGCTTCGTTCCGACACCGTGCGGCGGCTCTCCCAGATAGGATACGGACCGCACTCCGGGAAACCACTCCTGCCACGTGGCCGGATCGACAATGGCCTTCCACACTTCGCTACGGGGTAGGGCAACGAGGCACTCCGCCGTGTAGACCTTGGGAGCGGTGTGCAGGAAGTCGAGCTCGACCTTTTGCAGATTGAACCACACGAAGTTTATCGAGTGGCTTCTATCACGGAACGACGCCGTCGCAGAAAGAGGAGGGGGTCAAGTCGCGGCTTGACCCCCTCCTCCCCTCTTACTGCTGGACTTGCGCCTCACACACTCCTGCGTTGCAGACGGGGATGTAGGTGTCGAGTTCGCAGGGGTTGACGAGGCAGATCACTGTACCGCCCGGGCACGGGGGATCCGGTTCGTTGATGCTGGCGCCCAGGCAGGCACAGCCGGATTCGACACAGAAGTCGTTATAAACGCGACAATCCGCGTGCGTGGCGCAAGTTGTCGGGCACGGGAAGAACTCGCAGTTGTTGGCGGGGTCGCGCCCGACAGTAGAACCGTCGGCGCACAGCTTTACGTCTTCTGTACAAATGGAGAGAGTCGTCGAAGTCGTACTCGTCGTCGTACTCGTCGTGGGTGGAGACCCTTTGACGGCCGGCGTGCACAGGAAGGCAGCTTTGAACTTCTCGAGCGTGCGCGAGCCGAATTGGTCGCTGACGAGCTCAGGCGCGATCTCGGCGGCAGGACACTTTATCTTGTAGCAAGTTTGATCGAACTCGAGGTGTTGCCCGGGGAAGGGGTTGTCGGAGCCATCCTCGATAGAAATGACGGTCTTGGTGGCGGGCACGCAGAATAGCTTGGCCTTGCCAACGACCTTGCAAGCCTCGGAAAGATTGAACTGGGTTTGGACGGCGGTGATCTCGGCCGCTGCGTGCTTGAAGGTCTTTTGGTCCTTGACCTTGAAGCATTTCAGGTGATCCGACGGCGACTGCGCCGCAGAGGGTAAAGCCGACAGACTCAATGACAGCGCCGCAACCAGCGCTAGGACTCGAATTAGAAAGGGGTGATTCATCGTGGGCCTCCCGTATTCGATGGCACGCGCCCATCTCGGGCGCCTTTGTTGTTTGAAATCCGACCTGTGTCAGTCACGAGCACAGGTATGGACATAGCGTTGCACATGAGGGGAAAGTGAGCAATGGCCCGGTCCGCTCGGAGAAATGGAGACAATGGGGGGGACGTGTCTCTCGCTAAGTTGAAGCACCTCGAAGCGGACATGAAGAAGTGCTTCCGCTGTTCTCTGTGCAAGATGGTGCCTCTGCCCACGGTTCTCGACTCGAGATATTCGAACGGGTGTCCCGTCAATCGAGAGTTCCATTTCCACGGCTACTCGGGATCGGGCAAGAGCATAACGGCGCTGTCCCTGATCGAAGGACGAATCGAGGTCGATCCGAGCCTGGCCGAGATCGCCTTCGCCTGCACTGCCTGCGGGCTCTGCGACGTATCGTGCAAGTTCATCATGGAGGCCGAAGAAATGGGGACAGGTACTAATTCCCCAAATCGAGAAATTAGTGTCTGTCCCTATTTCCGTAATGCCGGGGCCTGCAGGGTCGTAGCGTGCGCCGGACGCACCGCATATGAGCCTACTTGGAACTCGCGGCACCGCTTACCTCTCTGTGAGAGCTACACCCCCTGGACAGGCCCGGCCACAGAGGTCTATGCTGTGCGCCAAGTCCGAACGTAGTGTTCTCTTCGAGTCGCCGCCGCTCTTGGGCCCATTACACGCCCGAACGGCCCTGAACGAAATGCTACGGGGGTATTTCCATGAAACAGTTTATCTATCGCAGCGCGGCCCTCTCGGTGATCGTATCTCTCTCACTCGCCGCTTACGCGGTCGAGGCTCAGGGCGCTCCAGCGGTTGCGGATCACCTGAAGTGCTACAAGATCAAAGACGCACAGAAGTACGAGGCAAATGTGAATCTACTTAGTGCGCAGTTAGGCGATGAGCTTGATTGCGACGTCAAGGTCAAGGCCAAGTACTACTGCGTGCCGGTAATCAAAGAGGTCAACTCGACCAACGCCCCGGTGATTCCATTTGTTGGTGAGGAACATCTTGGCGACCGGCTCTGCTACAAGGTCTCTTGCCCAAAGGTAAGCCTGCCTGCGCTCGAGGTGAGTGATCAGTTCGGTACGCGTATGATAGAGAAGTTCAAGCCGAAGCTGCTGTGCACGCCGGCGACGGAAGGCGTTCCGCCGACCACGACGACGACCAGCACGACCAGCACGACCAGCACGACTGTGCCCGCCTGTGTCGATCTAGACGAGGACGGCTACGGCGATGGATGTCTCGCAGGTCCTGATTGCAATGACGGCAATAAGTTTGTGAACCCCGCCGCCACGGAGGTCTGCGACGGGATCGACAACGACTGCGCCGGCGGCGTCGACAACGGTCTGGTGGGCGCCCCCTGCACGAATCAGACAGGCGTCTGTTCGGGCTCCACGCAGACCTGCAGCGCGGGAGCGTGGCAGTGCGGTGCCGCGCAGTACGGACCTAACTACGAGGCAACCGAGGCTACCTGCGACGGCCTCGACAACGACTGCGACGGCGCCACCGACGAGGGCTTGACGGGCCCTGCCTGTGTGAATCAGATAGGTGTCTGTGGGGGCTCCACTCAGACCTGCGGCGGCGCTGGAGGATGGCAAGCGTGCGGCCCCGCGGAGTATGGGGGGAACTACGAGGCAGTCGAGGCTAGCTGCGACGACCTCGACAACGATTGCGACGGCCAAGCCGATGAGGGTCTGACGGGCGCCCCTTGCCCGATGCAGACAGGCGTCTGTTCGGGCTCCACGCAAACCTGCAGCGCGGGAGCGTGGCAATGCGGCGCCGCAGAATACGGACCGAACTACGAGGCGACCGAGACTAGCTGCGACGCCGAAGACAACGACTGCGACGGCAACACTGATGCCGGCCTGACGGCCCCTGCCTGTGTGAATCAGATAGGTGTCTGTGCGGGCTCCACTCAGACCTGCGGCGGCGCTGGAGGATGGCAAGCGTGCGGCCCCGCAGAGTACGGACCGAACTACGAGGCAAGCGAGGTTAGCTGTGACGCCGAAGACAACGACTGCGACAGCGTGGTCGATGAGGGCTGCCCGTAACGCCGCAGTTCAGGAAGCCGTAGCGGCGCAATTGCCGCGAAGTGGTTCGCCTGACCGGCCGAATGGCGAGCCGCCACCAGTACCCGGTGTTACGACTGCAAGAGAAGTCGAAAGCCGCGACTTGACCCCCCTTCAGGCTCACCCCGTGGTCTCTAGCGGGGGCTCCTCCATCCAGTAGCGGACGTACTCGTCGTCGGTGGCGAGCTTGGTGGTGTCGCGCACGCGGTCGATGAAGAGGACTCCGAGGAGGTGGTCGAGCTCGTGCTGGACGACGGTGGCCAGGAAGTCCTCGACGACGATGTTCCTGCTCTCGCCCTTGTGGTCGAGGTAATCGACACTGATCTGGCGCGGCCGCACGACCAACCCGCGCAGATTGGGTATCGAGAGGCATCCCTCCCAGAACTCCTGTTCGGTCTTGTCGATGACCCGGACTCGGGGGTTGATCAGGACGGAAAGCGGGAAGGGGTCGCGGTGGGGGTAGCGCTCGGAGTTCGGCGGAATCTCGATCACGGCAAGCTGCACCGACTCGCCGATCTGTGGGGCGGCCAGGCCGATGCCGCCGAGTTCGTGCATGGTCTGAACCATGTCCTTTACGAGCCGGCGCGTCTGCTCCGACTCAATTTCGTCGAACTTGAGCTCCCGTGCGAACTTTCGCAATACGGGGTTACCTATGTGAGCTACCTCGCGGACTGACATGTCATCCCCCGGGAGGCGTGGCGCCGCCCCCCAGCTCCGCCAAAGACTACGGCAAAGTGGGCCGCTGAGCGAGGGCCTTTTTTATGATGTACTCGATTTTTCGAGGCTGCCCCTTGCACCGCTCACGCTACGTTCACTTATCCAACCGAAGGTTGTTCTTAAGCGTTGCTGAAGTACGCGGCGCCCACCGCGCGAGCTAAACAGCTTTTCTCTGGCGGGAAGCGTCGGCAGGGGCGACCGCAGCCCGAGGCGTCCAGGCCGGGTCAAGGCGAAAGACTATGAAGGTCAGGTCGTCGTGCTTGGAGGGGTCGCCCGGCCGCGGCTCGTGCATGCGCTCTTTCGATACCTCCACGAGCCTGCGCGCCACCACCGGCAGCGGCTTGGTGCGCACGACCTCGACGAGCTCTTGCGGGCTCAGATTGTCGAACAGGCCGTCGGTGGCAAGCAGCACCGTGTCGCGCTGCGCTAGCTTGATCGGGCTGCCCACCTCGATGCGCATGTCGGAGGCACCGAGCATGTTGGAGATTATGTGGCGCTCCTCGTGGTGCATGGCTTCGGTCTCATCGAGCATCCCTGATTCGACGGCGTAGCCGACCGGCGAGTGGGCAACGGTCTGCACCTTTATCTTGGCCCTCTGGCCGACGATGAAGATGGCCGAGTCGCCCACATGATAGGGCCGCAGCGTGGTGCCGTTTATCTCGACGACGGCAACCGTGGTGCCGGCGCCGATCCCGAGCGCCATGACTTTCTGGTTGGCCTCATCGAGGGCATCGAGGATGGCCGTGCGCAAACCGTTACCCTCCGGACGTATCTGTGCGACCGAGCGCTTCAGGCATCGAAGGGCGATGCCCGCGGCGCTCTCGCCTGCGGGCCGTCCGCCGAGCCCATCGGCAACCACCAGCACACCACGCTCCGCGTCAACGGGGATGAGCGCGGCGCCGTCCTCGTTGGGACTCTCCTTGTCCGGGCAGCGAGCGGAGAATACCGTCACCCGTCCACGACCGAAGGGGAGGAAACGTGCCTCTGACATGTTCTGATCCGTGAAGAGCCGGGCTTCGAGGGAAGGATCGGACATGCGGGTATTCTAGCGGACACGGGGGGTCGGGGGCGACTCTCGGAGGGTTGGCCCAGCTCCCCCGGCCTGATTACCAGCCAAAGCCCCCCATTACGGGGGCAGCGACTTCGAGAGCGATGCGCCAGCCTGCCAAATCCGTGCGTGCATTGAGACCGCAGGGCCCTCTGCAACTGGAAGCTCGGTCTGGCAGCCGAAGCGGATACCTACCCGGCCCTCCTCGGGAAACCGCAGCAAGTCATTCCCGAGCTGCTAATCGGCAGCGGTATCCTCGGGCGCTGCCGGTAGAGCTAGCGAGGGGTCGAACCAGGTGAGAATGCGGTCGTTCTCCTCGCGCGGGTAGGTGTGGGAGAGATCCTTGATCTCGCGGAAGGTTACATCGGCGCCGGCTTCGAGGAGCTGCTCGTGGCCGACTCGGGCGACCTCGATGGGGAACATCCAATCGAGCGCGCCGTGCACCATGTAGATTCGCTTGCCCTTTATACGTTCCAGGTTATCGCCCACGAGACTGGCGGGGTGGACCACTCCGGAAACCGGGGCGAGCGCGGTAAACGGCGAATCCTCGCGCAGTCCGCTGAGCGTCGCGTAGGTAGCGCCGTCGGAAAGCCCGGTCAGCAGAATGCGGCTGCGGTCGATGCGCCAGTTGTTGGCGGCATATTCGACCGTCGTGCGAAGCGAGTCGGCATCAACGTCGGGGCCTTCCAGTGCCCAGGTCGATCCACGCGCGGTCGGCGCCAGCAACATGAACCGGCGCCCACGCGCCTCGCGCAGCCACATCCACACGAAGTCGCGCCCGTTACCGGAGCCGCCGTGTAGAGCCACCACCAACGGCCAGTCTGCCGAGCCGTCGTAGCTCTCCGGAACGTAGAAGGCGAAACCGCCGCGGTCGGCCGCGCCGCCGTCGCCACCGGTGCCGTCGCAACCGGTCTGATGCAGCCCGATGCTTATGTCCTCGGGCGGCTCGGGATCCAGCTCTTCGATCTTGTCGTGAAAGGCCGGCTCCACGAAATAACGGCTGAGCGGCGGCAACCGGTGCAGCGTATAGAAAACCTCGAGTGAACGGCAGAATTCACGCAGGCTGCCCAGCACCCGTGCGATGGCACGATCGCGAGGCGCCTCATCGACGAACAGGCTGGCGGCCTCGAGAGCGCGCGAGGCGCCTTCAAGGAAGCGCTGGTGAATGCCCTCGAAACGGTCGGGCGGCTCGGCGGCTCGAAACTCCCCGAGCGCCGCCGCGAGCTTGTCGCGATATGGCATTACGCGGGTGCGCAGCTCCGGTATCTCCGGCGGATGCAGACGCCGCATGGCCATCTCCAGCGCCGTGAGAACGTTGAGCGTAGCCGCGCCGACCGAAGATAATGCCTCCTGGTAAGCCCCCGTCATTAGTGGTGCGCACCCTAAAGGAGGGGCAGAGGCCTTGGAAGGGTCCGACGTCCGCTCACGCGTCGTTAATCTCGTTTTGTCGTGATGTGGGACACTTTTGCTGAAGGATCGCGCGCTCGGAGCGCCGATCTCGGCGGAAGTAAACCGTGAAAGCGGCAGGCGGGTGGTATCGGCGGCGGATGGCGGCCGCCTCGGGTCGGCGATGCGGTAGGTGAGGTAGATCTCGGGCGCCGCACGTCGGCAATGCAATAGGCGGGGCCGTAGGCGCGGCTTAGTCGGCGGCGACGGCTCGCTCCCTCATTGCCCCCGACATAAAGTGGCCGTGTTCAAGGGTGGCCCAATGTCAGGCAGGGGGCGTCGCTCGGCACGAAGGGGCGAACCAGCACGACGGGGGGGGAACGTAGGAAATGGCGTTACCGACGCTTACCAAACGTCTGGTAGAGAAGAAGCTCTCGACCTACTGCGAGCGCAAGGTGCCCCCGCGCGTACGAGACCGGATTCGCCTGACGTTCAGCATCAGACACAACTCGGTCACTCTATTCGAGCAGCGGCCGGCTTTCGTCGATCCCAGCAGGTGGATCAACTCGAAGATCGCTCAGTTCAGGTTCGACCCGGACATCGGCGACTGGACCTTGTACTGCAGGGACCGAAACGGCCGCTGGCATCTCTATACAGAGCTCGAGTCAAGCGCCGACTTCGACGTTCTCCTCGACGAGGTCGAGCACGACCCCGCAGGCATTTTCTGGGGCTGAAAAATCCGGTCGGAGCCTCCGGAAGGCGCGCAGCTGGCGCCCGTGACCGGATCGCCGGTGCTGCAACCGACGCGCGCCTTTGTGCCGCATGCGTGGGGAGCCGCTGAGGCCGGCACAGACCGCGGTGCTTCTAGCTGCCCTTTTTCACCATGACCGAGAGCTGCGACGTGCCGGAAGGCCAGGTGTCGGTGCCAACGATGACGGTCTTTCCTTCGTCCATGACGGCGCGGAAGTTTTCGGAAGTGGAGATCGTGACCACGCCGCCGGCAGTAATACTAAACGTACCGGACTGCTCATCCTGATTGCCATCGCTATCGACCATGGCGAACGTGAACGCACCGTTGCTCGCGATGGTCACAGGACCGTGCCCGAACCAGGGCGCAGCCGGCCCCGAGGCAAGAAGGTGCACGTCCCACTCTCCGGCCAGATCCGCCAGCGCGTAAGCGTCGCCCATCTTCGCCAGGATGGTCATCGACGTCGTGTTCGGGACACCGTCGTGCGTGTGCGTGCCGACGATCAGCGTCCTGCCCATGTCCATGGCACCGCGGAAGTCCTCGCCGACGTCCGTCGAGCTGATCACACCTACCAGCGACAGGTTCACCGTTCCGGCAACCGGCCCCGAGCTGCCGTCGTATTCATGAAGGGTCCCGGCGAACGAGCCGTCGGAATTGACCGCGATCGGCCCCCGGGTCCACCAAGGAGCTTCATCGCCGGTTTCCAAGGCGTTGAGCTCCCAGGTGCCGGACAGGTCCGCCCCGCTATATGCATCGCCGCCGGACTTGGCTCCCTTTAACCAGACGGACAGCTCGGTCGTATCGCTGGCCTCGTCGGTCCATTTGTGGGTCGCCACGAAGACTGTTCCGTGGCTATCGATCGCGCCACGAAAGTCGATGGGTGGGATCTCGAAGACCCCATCGACGGGTTCGGGAAGAAGCGACGAGAAGACATCGGGGAAGCTGTTATACTCCTCGAGCAGCGTGGCAAACGCCCAGCCATCGTCGCACCACGACACGGGACCCCGCGCCCACCACGGCGCCTCCGGCCCGCTGACTATGTGGTTGGCCTCCCAGTGTTCGCACTCCAGCGCACAGGTGAGCTCCATGTCACGGCCGACCGCCTTCTTGAGGACAGCCAACGCGTCGGTGGTAGTTAGCCCGTTGGGAACTTCCGGGACCACGTCCCCGCACTCGCGCTCGGCGGCGTAGGACTGGCCGCCAGTCAGGAGAACAAGGGCAACGAGTCCGGCCGTCGCGGTGCGGACCGTCCTTCCCTTCATGTCGCCTCCTCGGGTCGCGGGGCTCTCGCGGCATATATATCGAGCCGCGAGGACCGAGGCCAGGCCGGCTTTCCAAATCTACCGGGGATCGGGGTATCATCCTTTCGATGCGGCCGGCGGCACGGGTGGGGGCCTTTGTCGAATACGAGTCGAGGCGGCGCCGTCAATGATCCCGAACCTCGACCCACGCGTGTAACGCGGCCGTCGTGGCAACGTAGGCTTGAGCGGCATGAGTTCATCGGCGCAACATTCATCGAAAATCGACCGTCTGTCTCGGGCGGGGAGCCCGCACGGGTTCCTGCATCGCACCGCTTCGAGGACCGATGCGGCCGGCATCGCCGCACCGCACTTGCCGGCGAGCTCGAGCGCGCGCTCGCTCGGCTTGGTCGGTTCTCCTGTCCCTTTCCTGCGGACGCGCTTCGGCGCTCTTGCGGCCGTTGCGGCAAGGTCTGCGTCGGCGCACACCTTCTTCGTTGTTGCCACGCTGGTCGCCGCGCTCGCCGTGTCGGTCCCGGCCTCCGCGGCGGAGTTTGCCGGCAACTACAGCACCGCCGAGATCATTACCGAGAACGAAACGATCGAGCCGGGCAAGCCCTTCGTAGCGGCCCTGCGCTTGGCAGCCGATGAGGACTGGCACACTTACTGGAAGAACCCCGGAGACTCCGGGCTGGCCAGTCGTATCACCTGGAATCTCCCCGAGGGCTTCACCGCAAGCGAGGTCGAGTGGCCGTGTCCACAAAGCTTCGAGACGCCGCCCTTCGTCACTTACGGTTACCAAGAGGACGTGTTGCTCCTTACCGAGATCACGCCCCCGGCCGACCTCGAGCCCGGCACCGACATCGATCTGGCGGCAAGCACGTCATGGCTCGTGTGCCGTGAGGACAGGTGTGTTCCCGGCCGCGCCGAACTCGACCTCAATGTTGACGTAGAGGAATCCGCTCCTCACGCCGACACCCGCTGGACCGAAGAGTTCGTCGAGGCGCGCGCCAGGCTTCCCCATGTACCGGAAGGCTGGCAGGTAAGCGCCGAGGAGGCGGGCGGCAAGATCGTCCTTACCCTCGCACCGCCTCTCGATGAGAACCCTTCCGTCACCGAGATCGAGGTCTTTCCCGTCGAACGGAAAGTAATCGACCCGTTGGCGCCGCAGGTCTTCACGCAAGACGGAAGAACGCTACGGATCGAGCTCACCAAGTCGAGCAAAGCCAAAGGTCCCATCGACCGACTGCACGCAGTGCTGGGCTCGCCCGATAACTGGGACTTCGCCGGCGAGGTCCACGCGTTGGAGATAGACGTGCCGGTGGTGCAGGCGGGCGCGGGCATTGCAGGTGCGGATGCTGGCGCGACCGGCGGCGGCAAAGCGGCGGTGGGAGATGCTGCTGTTGCCGGTGGTATAGCCGGCGCGCGTGAAGCGGCGGTGGGAGATGCTGCTGTTGCCGGTGGTACAGCCGGCGCGCGTGAAGCGGCGGCGGGAGATGCCGCGGTTGCCGGTGGCGTAGCCCGTGCGCGTGAAGCGGCGGCGGGAGATGCTGCTCTCGCCGGTGGTACAGCCGGCGCGCGTGAAGCGGCGGCGGCCGGGGCTCCGGCTCTCGCCGGTGGTATAGCCAATGCGCGTGAGGCAGCGGCGGGAGATGCTGTTGCCGGTGACGCGGCGGGCGCGTACGCGAAGCGGGCCGACGACGCCGCAGGCGAGAAACGCGTCGGCGCGGCTGCTGTTGAGGACGAACTGCCTGCTACCGGTTCTGCGGCGGCCACCGCTGCCCGAGCCGCCGAGGAATCGCAGTTGGCGGCCACCGCTGCCCGAGCCGCCGAGGAATCGCAGATGGCGGCCGCCGCGACCGGAGCCGCCTCGAAACTCGCGACGACGGCTTCCGGAGCGCGGGCCATAGCGCAGTCGCCCCCGACACCGATCGAGTTTCAGCCCGGCGCCGCCAGCACCACGCTGTGGCTGGCCATCATCTTCGCTTTCATCGGCGGCCTTATCCTCAATCTCATGCCATGCGTGTTCCCGGTGCTCTCGCTCAAAATCCTCGGCTTCGTCCAGGTCGCCAAGGAAGACCCGGCCGAGGTGCGCCGTCACGGCCACCTCTTCGCACTCGGCGTCCTCGTATCGTTCTGGATTCTCGCAGGCCTGTTGCTCGTATTGCGCGCCGGCGGCCGCCAGCTCGGCTGGGGCTTCCAGTTGCAGTCGCCGGTCTTCGTCGCAGGTATCGCCCTGCTTCTGTTCGTGATGGCACTCAGCCTCCTTGGTCTCTTCGAAGTCGGCACGTCGCTAACGGGAGCTGCCGGCCGCCTCGACCGCTGGAGCGGCTACCGCGGCTCGTTTGCCAGCGGCGTACTCGCGACCGTCCTGGCCACCCCCTGCACGGCACCCTTCATGGGCAGTGCGATCGGCTTCGCCATGGCGCAACCGGCCTACGCCGCAATGTTGGTCTTCACATCGCTCGGCCTCGGTATGGCCGCGCCCTACGTCGTTCTCTCTTATGCACCACGCTTGATGGGACGCCTGCCGCGCCCCGGCCCGTGGATGGAAACGTTCAAACACGCGATGGCGTTCCCGCTGCTGGCCACGGTGATCTGGTTGGTCTGGGTGTTCGGCCAGCAGGTCGGCAACGACGGCGTCCTCCGGTTGCTCGGCGCACTGCTGCTGGTTGCTATGGCCGCTTGGATGATGAGCCGGTGGCGGGCGCCCGCTGCCAGCGAGCGCCAGCACTTCATCGCGCGTGCGGCGGCGGCGGCCGTCGCGGCCGGCGCACTGATTATCATGTGGTCGGCGGCAAGCCTGTCGCCCGCGCCGGTAACCCTCGGCGTGGCCAGCGCCGATGCCTCGCAGATCCCCTGGGAGCCCTACAGCCCCGAGCGGCTGGCCAAGATCCGCGCCGAAGGTCGCACTGTCTTTCTCGACTTCACCGCCGCCTGGTGCCTCACCTGCAAGGTCAACGAGACCGTCGCCTTCAG
>PIVZ01000075.1 GCA_003354045.1 bacterium | reverse complement strand
CGATAACTGTCCAGCTCAGCAAGGAAGAAGTGTGCCCATGCCTCATCTGATCTGGCACTGATTGGCTGCACATTGGCCGAACATAAATAGAAGCACCTGTGCGGGAATATTGATCGTCTCGCAATCGGTGGTGGGATGCGTCCGAAGCATGCATTGGGAAACCTTGACTGCATCTATCGAGCAAAGGCCGGAAATTCATGGTGTCCCTCAGAGGAGTATTCATGAGTTGACAATGCTGTCATTAATTGTTTACACTGCATGATATATGGCAGCTCTGTTTGAGCGAAGTATCCATCGGGGGTCGTTTATCGCCGGCGATTCGGCCGCCGACAATTCGGCCTCCGATGGAGGAGGCTCCTTACAGCAACCCCTCGCCCGTGAGGTCGAGCGCCTTTCTCAGATAGAGCAGCTCTTCCTCGCGACCCGGCAGCGGCGCTTCGGCCTGGATCATGCCGTCTTCCTTCAACCCTTCGACCACTTCCGGGTCGCGCTCGAAGGGCTTGTCGTAACCGTTCAACTGGAAGAGCTCCTCGAAAGGCCGGCGCGGGCGCTGGCCGCCGGCCTCGGGGCTCTCCGCCGGGTAACCGACGGTCATGGTAACCAGCAGGCGGCAGCTATCGGGCAACCCGAGCTTACGGCGCACACCGTCCGGGTCGGCGGTGCCGAGCAGGCAGGTGCCGAGCCCCTCTTCGAAGGCCACCAGGGTGGCCTGTGCGATGCCCTGGCCACCGTCGATCTCGTTCAGACCGGGAACCTTCACTGCATCGCCCATACCGGCGAAGATCGGAACCAGCGTTTCCTCCAGCTCCTTGCGTTTGTTGTCCCCGTAGCCGATCGCGCCCGCCGCAAGCAACTCACGCAAGCGGTCGGCGGCCTCGTCGCAGGCATCGGTCTCGAGGTACCAGGCGATGATCACCGGGGCCAGCCGGATCTGGTAGCCGCCGACGGGCGAGGGTAGGGCGTCGATCACATCCTGCGACGCCTTGTCGCGCTCGATCACCAGCGCGCGCAGCGTGCCGATGTTGCCCCAGTGCGAGGCCAGGCGGGCGGCCTCGAGCATGCGCTGAATCTTCTCGCGTTCGACCGGCTTGTGCGGGAGCAGGAAGCGGATCGATCGCCTGTTGCCAATTGCCTGTCTGAGTTCCATCGTGTGTCTCCTTCTACAGCTTGCTGGCGCCCAGCAGGCTCAGCACCTCGTTGCAGCCGTCCTCGATCATCGACGCACGCGCATCTCGCATGATCTTTTCGATCGGGTACTCGCGGCTGAGTCCGTTACCGCCGAAGATCTGCAGCGCATCGCTTGCCACTTCGAACGCGGTGTTGGTGCAAAACACCTTGCTCGCGATCGAGTACTGGACCATCGGCGTTGATTCGGCATTAAAGACCCAGACCCGGCGCGACAGCGCGCGTGCCGCCTGTACCTTGGTGAACATCTTGAACAGCCGTGCCTTCACGCTCTGGTGCTCGATGATGGGCACGCCGCCCTGCACGCGCTCCTTGGCGTAATCGACGGCCAGGTCGAGGGCGGACTGGGCCACGCCGACAAACAGAACGCCCATTGCCGAGTTGGCGTGCGCCAGCATCTGCTCGAGCGCCATCGAGTAGAACTCTGCGCCCAGCACCATGTAGCCGGCGGGGATGCGCACGTCATCGAAATAGATCTCACCCTGGTTGAGTGCGCGCTGACCGAGCTTATCGAGAGGCTTGGGCCGCGAGACTCCGGGTGAATCGAGCGGCACCAGGAAGACGCCGCCGCCACTGAGTCCCTGGCTCTGGTCCAACGTGCAAAAGAGCACCGCGACGTCGGCGATGGTTCCGTTCGACACCCAGGCCGCCTTCTGTCCGCTGATGACGTACTCGTCGCCGTCCTTGCGTGCCGTGCAGTTGGCTTTCAAGGACGCATCGCTGAAGCACGGCTCGGAGAGTGCCACCGTGTCGCTGCCGTGGTCGGGCTCGGTAAGGGCCCAGCAGCCGATGGTCGGCTTGCCCGGCGAGCAGTAACGGTCGAGCAGTTCCTGGTTGCCGCTTTGCTCGATCCAAGGGGTGTGGAACCCGCAGAGCCCCAGCGTGATGGCCAGGCCGACGTCGCCCCAGGCCAGCTCCTCGTTCACGATGGCCATGAGACGGGCCTTGGCCACCGGGTCCATGTCGGGGTCGGCGCCGAAGCCGGCGATGCCGAGCTCGTTGTACTTGTCGTGCACGTCCCAGAGCAGTGATCCGGGCGCGATCACGTCGGCCGGGTCGTGCAGGCGGTCGAGCGCGATGCCGGCCGGTCGCAGGACCTCCTCGGCGAACTTGTGACAGGTGTCGCGTACGGCCTTTTCTTCCTCGGTAACGGCGATGTCGATCTCGATAGATGTCATGGTCTCCTCCGCTGGCTTTAGCCGGCCACAAAAACTAGAACGTGTTCTCGTTTTGTAATCCGCGGGCATGCCAAAGTCCACTGAGAGCGAGACTGCGGCAAGCCCGGGGTAGGTTCTGGGGCCGGTTACGACCAGGGCAGGCCCGGGGACTCCGACCTGTCTCAAGGGGAAAAATATGACCGATCAAGGCCGTAAGCCGGAGATCTTGCTCAGCCCGTTGACCATAAAGTCGATGGAGCTTCGCAACCGGATCGTCCTGCCGCCCATGACCACTATGCTGGCCGCGGCCGACGGTGAGATAACCGACCGATATATAGACTTCTACGTCGCCCGCGCCCGCGGGGGCACCGGTTTGATCACTGCCGAGGCTGCCGACGTTCACCCCTACACCCACAACCTCTCGCTCGGCGACCGCGGCTTCTCGGCCATCTACGACGACCGCTTCATCCCCGGGCTGCGCCGCCTGACAGATGCCATGCACGAGGCCGGCGCGAAGACCTCCCTACAGCTTCACCACAACGGCAACGCCATGATCATGCTCGACCCCGAGCAGCCTCCGCTTTCATCCTCTACGGTTGCACATCCCGGTGGGTCGGAGCCACGGGCTCTCACGCGGGAGGAGATCGAGGAGTTGATCGAAGCATTCGCCTCCGCTGCGCGCCGGGCCGCAGAGGCGGGCTTCGATGCCGTCGATATCCACGGCGGCCACGGCTACCTGATCGCCCAGTTCATGTCGGCCTACTTCAACCGGCGCACCGACGAATACGGCGGCGACCTCCGCGGCCGGATGCGCTTCCCGACCGAGGTGCTGCGCGCCGTACGAAAGGCCGTGGGCGAGGACTTCCCGATCATCTTTCGCTTCAGCGGCGAGGAGAGGGTGCCGGGCGGGCGCGACCCCGAGGAGTCGGCGGCCATAGCGCCTTTGCTGGTAGAGGCCGGCGCCGATTGCCTGAGCATCACCACTGGCATGCACTTCACGCTCGAATACACGGTGGCACCCATGGGCAGTCCGCGCGGGCTCAACGTAGATGCCACCGCGAAGGTGAAGGCGGCGGTCAAAGCGGCCGTGGACGTTCCGGTGATGGCCGTCGGTCGTCTCAACGATCCCGAGCTCGCCGAGTCGGTCCTGCGCGATGGCAAGGCCGATCTCATCGGGATCGGGCGCGGATTGATTGCCGACCCCGAGCTACCGAACAAGCTCGCGGCCGGCCGCCCGGACAAGGTTCGCTGGTGCATTGCCTGCAACCAGGGCTGCATCGGCAGCATGGTCCTCGGCGGCGCCTTCAACTGCCTGGTGAACACGGAAGCAGGGCGCGAGGCCGAGATGGCTATCGCGCCAGCTCCCGTGGGTCGGCGCGTAGTGGTCGCCGGCGGTGGACCGGCCGGTATGGAGGCCGCCCGCGTGGCTGCGCTTCGCGGACACGAGGTGACGCTTTACGAGAAGCGAGAACGTCTGGGTGGGCAGTTCTACCTGGCAGCCTTGCCGCCGCGCAAAGGGGAGATAGAGCCCTACCTCGCCTACATGGAAGGTGCGTTGGCAGATGCCGGGGTGACTGTCGTCAAAAGCGAGGCGCTCACAGTCGAGGCGGTGCGGAAGATACAGCCCGACGTCTTGATCGTGGCCGCGGGCAGCAAGCCGCTCGTACCCGACATTCCGGGGATAGACTCCGAGCACGTCGTGACGGCGCAGGCCGTGGTGGCCGGCGCGGCCATAGTAGGAGAGCGCGTGCTGGTGGCCGGCGGCGGTCAGGTCGGCTGCGAGACGGCAGAGCTTCTCGACCGGCAGGGCAAGAAGGTCACCATCATCGAGATGAGAGATGAACTCGCGGCCGACGAGACCATGCTACCAAGGGCCGCACTCCTGCGCGGCTTGGAGGAGACGAACGTCGAAGTGCGGACCTCGACCGAGCTTGTCGAGATCGCCCTCGGCGGAGTGGACGTCGAGCGCGAGGGCAAACGCGAGACAGTAAGCCCGATCGACAACGTCGTGCTCGCGCTAGGCGTGGTGTCGGTCGACGATCTTGCCAGCCAACTGGAAGGCGCCGTTCCCGAGATCCACGTCATCGGCGACGCGGACACACCCTCCAACGCCATGGCGGCCATCCTGAGTGGCGCGGAACTCGCGAGGCAGATCTAGTCCGCAACGGCTGCCTGCGAAATGGGGTCAGGTCCGATTTCCGGCGAATCGGAAATCGGATCTGACCCGGTTTCGCCGGGCGTCACGCCAGCTCGATGTCTGTGTGGACGAAGTCTCTCCCGGTACATAACAAGGGGCGTGCGGCGACCTTGGCGGTGGCGTAGCTCATGCAGTCACCGAGATTGAGGCGTGCGCGGTGCCGGCCTTTGCCGAAGCGCAGCCATGCTTCATGGGCCGCACGCCAGTGACGCTCGCCGAAGACGACGGCTTGAAGGCCGAACTCCTGTGCGAATCGCTCCAGCAACCCGCGGGCATCGCGCTCGAGGCGGGCCGAGAGCACGATGCCGGTTTCAACCAGCGTCGGCGTACCGACAGCCGCGCTCCTCGAGGCGGCCAGCTTATCCAGTAATTCCTCGAAGCCTTTCTCGCGAAAACAGATCGCGATGATGGCGGAGCTATCGACGATCATACGCCGTGGGGGCCGTAACCGAGGATGCTTTCTTCCTCGGTTCGTGTGAGTCGCCGGCCTTGCTCCTTACGCGGTACCTGGCTCCATATCTCGCTCGCGAGGAAGCGCTGCAATTCCTCGCGGCGATCGCTTTCTGGTCCGTCGAGCTCGAGCCTCCGTTTGCGGTCCTCGAGCGCGCTTCGAATGGCCTGCGTTTTCGTTTCTCCGGTCATGGCGGCGAGCTCGGCTGCAAGGCGCTCGACCTCCTGGTTTTTGATGTTGAGGGCCACGGCCCTTTATGTCTACACCATTCGGGTAATAATACAAGTATGGTGTATTTCGTCTTCGATCTCGCCTCGAGAAAGAACATTCGGCCCTACGCTCGAACGCCGCCGGCGGGTGTACGCTTCGCCGGGTTGCATCTCACGCCGAGAATCTGCAGCGCTTTGCGCCTGAGTGGGGTTACGGCCACCGTCTCACCGAGCGGCCAATGTCAGGACAACCGCACAGCATCTTCGTTACGCGTGCGCTCGTGGCTGTTGCCGCGGCGGTGCTGATGTGGGGCGGCAGCGGCGTCGCCATCAAGTTCGTCGGCCCGAGTGGACTGGTCACGGCGTTTTACCGGCTGTGGTTCGCGATCCCGTTGTTGTGGCTGGTGTTGGCCTCGCGTCCGGCCTTGTGCCGCCGTCTCGACCGGCGCTGGGCGCTGGCTTGCCTGGTCGGCGGCACGCTGTTCTTCGTCCATCAGGTACTGTTCTTCAGCGCCCTCAAGCTTACCACCGTCGCCAACGTCACCATCATCGGCGCGCTTCAGCCGGCGGTGGTTTTGCTCGCGGCCGGTCCGATGTTCGGAGAGCGCGCGACCCTGACGACGGGGGCCTGGACCGCGGTCGCGTTTTGCGGCACCGCGCTTGTCGTGCTCGGCGCCCGCGCAACCGGAGCATCGAGCCTCCAGGGTGACGCTCTGGCATTTGCAAACCTCTTCGCCTTCAGCGCCTACTTCCTCGCCTCCAAGCGCGTGCGCGAGCGCGTCGGCACCTGGGAGTACGTAACCGGCATGACCACCGTCTCCGGTCTGTGGATGCTCGGCACCGTACTGGTCGCTGCAGAAGATCTCGCATCCCCGCGGGGCTGGGAGTGGCTCGTACTGGCGGCCATCGCGGTCTTCCCCGGCACGCTCGGTCACACGCTGATCAACTGGGCACACGCCCACGCCACGGCGCTGTCGGTATCCATCATGCTGCTAGCGGTGCCGGTAATCGCCACACTCGGCGCCGCCCTCGTTCTGAGCGAAGAAGTCGTCTTGCTGCAAATGGTCGGAGGTCTCGTTACGTTGGCCGCCATCGGTGCCGTCTTACGCTCGATGAGTCCGTCCTCCAGCGAAGAGCTCGCAGTCAGCGCCGCAGAAACCGATGCGCCATGAGGTCCGGTAGACTCCGTCAGGAGCCGCGCGCCGATCCCCCAATCCTCAGCTTCCGCGTAACTCGAGGATCAAGCCTGATCCGATCCCCGTAGCGCGTCCAGCTTTCGGACCCGCTCGTCATCCACGCCCAGGTACTCCACCAGCACGGCGATTACCCGGCCAAGATCGAGGGTTCCCGCTTCCTGCATCTCTTCCAAGTCCGCCCAGTCCTGCGTGCGATTGAAGAACGCCTTGAAGACGGCGATATCGAGGCAGGACAGGAAAGGAATCTCGCTACCGGCGAACTGCTCCCAACGACGTCTTTCCACTACTTCATCGTGAAACGGCGTGATGTTGAGAAAGACGTCCACCGGAGTCTTGTCCCACCACAGGCGAACTTGTCCGTCACGTTCGAGAGTTCTGAGTTGCTTGTCGTTGACGGCAACGCCGTCGGGTAACGCATCGACGACGGCGCGGCTCCGAGTCGCGTCCACGAATACGTTCACGTCTATGTCGATGGTGCCGCGCGCGCGCTGCGTACACCATGCGAGCGCTAACGCGCCGCCGAAAGCGTGCAGCAAACCGGCCTCTTCCAGCGCTCGGTGCAGGATGACGATCTTTTCGGGAAGGGAGCTCAACGTGTGCCGAACCGTGGGTAGGTCAGTGTCTTGGTGTGGCGTGCAGGGAACTGCTCGGCCAGTTCGAGCACCGCCTCCAGTTCCTCTCCACGCGCATAGCCGTTCATCTCGCGAATGCGCGGCGATAATTCGATGTCGGTGGCATAGCCGTAGGCGCGCAGAAGTCGCAGATAGGTAGTTACGCCGGGCGCTTTTCGACCGTTCTCGTAGGCGGCGAGGGTCGCGTGCGAGGTCGCTGCCAGCTTGGCTGCGGCCCGCAACGACAGGCCGGCGCGTGTGCGCGCCCGGCGCAGTACGTCTGCGGCGGTGCTCGCGTCGTTTCTCACATTCGTAATGGTATCTGATCGGATACCACTTGGCAACCCGGTGCCGATCAAGGTGAGACCTGTACGGCCGTGTGCAGCTAAGCCGCCCCACCCAGCCCCAGCATATGCACGACGTTGTCCTTCAGTGTCTGTAACTCGTTGCTGAAGCGCGGCTTGCGCGGGCCGAGCATGCCTTGGATCGCCATTCCCAAGAGAGTGGCGAAGGTGAGCTTGCGGACGGTGTCGATGGTCTTTGCATCCACCTCGAACTCGCCGAACAGATCGGTCCAGATCTGCTTGGTCGTCGTCACGACCACATCTTCTTGACGGGACTTGAGCCCGCCGTCGGCACTGGGACGGCTGTTGAGGACGATCTCGAGGAAGGCGCGAAACGAGGGAGCGTTGAGCCGTTTCCACGTTTCATCGACCAATAGGTCCACGCGGGCACGCGGCGACTTGGGTGCAGTCGCTGCCGAATCGTGCAGGCTCTTCGAGAGGTTGTCGAAGCTACGCTCGACGGCGGCGAGAAGCACGGAGTCCTTATCACCGAACTGATGGACGATGGCGCCCCAGGTCACGCCCGACCGCTGGGCGATGCGCGCCGCAGTGGTGCTGGCCAGTCCCTCCTCGACGATGCAATCGACGACCGCCTGTATGACCTTCTCTCGGGTGCGGGCGCTGCGCTCCGACTGGGTGCGCCGGCGCGGGCGCTCGACAGATCCCTGCCGCTTGCTGCTATCGGTGTCTGCCTGCATGTCCCTCTCTCCGCAGTCCTCATTATTGACGTAAAAAAACCGATCGTTCAAAATGTTTTTACACAAAGGCCGAGCGCGCCGGGGACCAGCTATGAGTGAACTCTTCGATCTGACGGGAAAGACAGCGATCGTGACAGGCGGCAGCCGTGGGTTGGGCAGGGCCATTGCCCTCGGTCTTGCAGGCGCAGGTGCCGACGTTGTGGTCGCGAGCCGTACACTCTCTGCCTGCGAGGCGGTGGTCGCAGAGGTCGAGGCCCTCGGGCAACGTGGGCTCGCCGTCGCCTGCGACATGGGTAACTGGGAAGAGATCGACCGGCTGGTCGAGGGAACCTACCAGCACTTCGGAGGCTGCGACGTTCTGGTCAACAACGCCGGCATCACGCATTCGCCGATGCCGCTTACCGACATAAGCAGCGAGTTCTTCGACCAGTACTATGCGGTGAACGTAAAGGGGCCGATGCACCTGGCCAGCCTGCTTGCCCCGCGCATGGCCGAGGGTGGCGGCGGCGCCATCGTAAACGTGATCACCATGGGGGCGCTCAAGCCCGGCGGCTATCTCGCCATGTACTGCTCGAGCAAAGCCGCGCTGCACGCTCTTAACCGCGTGATGGCAGAAGAATGGGCGCCGCTCGGCGTGCGCGTAAATGCGATCGCTCCGGGGCCCTTCAACACCGACATGCTGCGCGACCTCGACAAGGACGTCCCCGGCTTCATGGAGATGTCGGCGGAAGTGACGCTACAAAAACGCGTAGCCG
This sequence comes from bacterium, assembly GCA_003354045.1. Lineage (GTDB taxonomy): Bacteria > Desulfobacterota > Binatia > UBA1149 > CAITLU01 > PIVZ01. The sequence continues at coordinate 4,311 of PIVZ01000075.1, read as the reverse complement.
AGCCCGACGAAATAGTCGGCGCCGTGCTCTTCCTGGCAAGCGACGCCTCGAGCTACGTCACCGCCCAGACAATCTCCGTCTGCGGCGGCGCACTACATTCGTAGGCGGCAAGGCGGGGGCAACGAGCCCGGATGCCCCACCGGCGGCAAACGGTTCCCGTCATGCTGAAGTGTGATTGTCTTACATTCGCCCGTGGGCAAGCGAGACGGCTCTGTGCTACTGTGACCCCATGGCTGAGCCCAGCAGGGATCTGGAATCCGAAGCTCTCCGGCTCCCGCCGGAACAACGCGCGCGTCTGGCCGAACGGCTGATTTCCAGTCTGGAGTCGGAGCCGGACGCGAGAGTGGAGGAACTGTGGCTGGCGGAGGCTGAGCGACGGTTGGATGACCTCGAGTCAGGTCGTGTGCAGGGAGTGCCAGCGGACGAGGTCATTGCGGATGCGCGTTCCAAGCTTTCGTGAGGCAGGTCGAGTTTCACCCGGAAGCTCACGCCGAGTTCGTGGCGGCGGCCGCTTACTATGAATCGCACGCTCCTAACCTCGGCCGCGAGTTTATCACCGTAGTCGAGCAATCCTGCAAACGCCTTCTCGATTTTCCAGGTAGTGGCCGGCCGTTTGGCGAACGCCTCCGACGTACGATAGTTGCCCGCTTTCCATACGCACTTCTCTATCGCGTAGAACCTCATCGCATCTACGTTGTCGCCGTAATGCATCTCCACCGTCGCCCCGGCTACTGGCGGGACCGGGTGTGATCCAATAAGTGGTCGACCAGCCTGGCGTATATTCAGCAGCCAGGGTTGTCGAAATCAGCAGGCTCCGGCACCAGATTGTTGAAGAAGGCGTCAAAGTCGGCGCCGCACATTGTCCGCACACCGGCGGTATTGTGTTTCGAGCGGGCCGCTCCGCACAGTAACGCGTCCCCGCAGCTCAACTTGTTTACATTCAGTACAGGATAGCGCAGTCCGCCCCTCTTATACTGGTGCGCCTGGTGAAATGCCGGCTGCGGATCGTCCGGGTGGAAGGGAGGGCAGGCGCTGCCGTCATCTCCGGTTAAACTCTCCCTGTAGTAGCCGTCGTAGAAGTTGCCGGTGGCTGCGCCGTTGGAAACGAAGGATGAGGGTCCTCGGAAAACGCAGTTGTTCGTGAATGCCAGGTTGTCGTCGTCGTTATATATGCGGGCAATGGGACCCTCCGAACACCAGAAGCCAATAGGCGGAGCGCCACCCTGGCTGTCCCAAGTTCCCTTCGCGTATCCTGTGTCAATAAAGCAGATCATCGCATGATCGTCGATCCAGAAGCGCTCATCAAATGAGATAAAAATACGGGTTACGTGGTTGCTATACGTGACGAAGCCGAGCCTACTCGTCATGAACTCGGCGAATGTCTGACTATTGCTGTAGCCGTTGCCCTTAGGTTCGAGGCCTGCAAGCTGGTTCCACGCCGTCTTGCCTGCCACCTCCCAGGTTTTGTAGCCGGCGAAGTCGCCAAAACCGCCATACACCATAAGGTGGCCGTCCTTGGCCGTGAAGTCTGGAATCATGAAGGTTCCCTTCGGTGCGCCGCAAAGAGCATCGGAGCCTAGTGGTGTCGGGCAGTAGTACCCGTCATTAGCCCGGAAGTCGTCCAGATTCCGTGGCCAAAGATAATTGCTGTTGTTGATTTTTACCAGCTTACCTTGGCTGTAGGGAACACCGGCAAGTGCAAACTGGGTTTGCAGTCGCGCATACAGCCGGTTAATCGCCGTCACTACGTTGTTACACTTTGTCTTTGCACGGCTGCCGTCTGGCGCGTCATTACAAACCTCTGGCGCCTCATCGACACCCGGATCGCCATAACCTTCGTCGACATACTCCTGCCAGGCCTGGTAATGGCGAGCCTCAGCGTAAATGTTAAGCGCCTGGGCCTGTATCGAGTAAAAGTAGTACAGTAGGTCCTGTACATCGCCGTAATAGGACCGGTCGTCGAGAGTCTTTGCGGCGGGCACATCAATAGGGGCTATACATTGCGAGAGAAGCCCCGCCAATCCACCACCCGGGGCCAATGCCGTATGAATATCGGTCAATCGGTTTATCACTCCGGTTTGAGTTGCCAGTACATCACCGAGAAAGGTTTCGATGCAGTTTTCAATGTCCGGGGTGTCACAAGTGGGGTCCGGCGGACTACTGCCGTTCTTGGGTCGCGCCATCCAATCCGACAGAATATTCGTCCAGGTGGTGATCTGGGTGATATCAGCTCGGATCGCATTAAACGCATTGGCACACTCTGTTTTCTGGAGTTCCTCCTGAATCGCGTTCAAGCCGTTGGTTACCTCAGTCGTGAGGCTCACGAGTTGAGCACTGATGGTGTCCAGCTTATCTTCAATGGGCTTCAAATCCGCTAGCGGGTCCTCGGACTCGCCGCCGATACCCAAAGCGCTCAGGCCAAAGCCGAGTCCTGTGTCGAAGAGTTCTCCCGCAGCGGATTTTACCAGTTCTTTAAGCATGGTTTTGGCTAGCATGCTGGCGACTCCCAACGCGGCAGGGGCGTGGAAAGTGCTGTCGTCATCCGCTTCCATGTTCCCCACTATTGCCAGGAAATGATCACCGTCAGCAATTTGCAGGTCAACCGCGCGAACGACGAAGATCAGGTCGAGATAGCCTTCGTTGGTGAGATCATAAAACGTCCAGACATCATTGACCGGCCTGGCCTCGCCATTGCCGACACGAATGCTGTTGATATCGATATCTATAACGCTGACGCTGTCTGTGCCGTAGATCGCCAGCTTTACCAGATCCACGTCTGCATCAGGCGGGAACAGATCGGCGATGTCCGGCGGAAGCGTATGGACAGTATCGGCTTCCAAATGATAATCGGCGTCGCCAACGGTAACTCCGGATTGGGGGGCATTGTCGTCGTCGCCACACCCGGTGGCTAGACACAGAGAGAATACAAACAAGGCAGCCGTCAAGCTCAGCGGTTTCAGTACTCGGCGTGATTTGCTTCTCATGGTTACTCCCCCAGCCTGAACGGCCGCGCATAGTTCTCGAGCGCGCCATCGATGTAGAGCAGATTCCCCCGCCACTGGCGCCTGAGTGTCTCGCTACGAGCTTCGTACCCATAGCAAAACTCTGAGCTTCTGGCTAGAGTTTAGGAGTTCCATTTCTCAGCACGGATATCGTTGTTCCCATAAGTGGGGAATTCTCCGCCTGGGCCACGGCGGCCAAGATGCACGCCCAGTGGTGCGGAAGGCTCCGCGGCGAGGTGCGAAATCTGGTGGCGGAAGATGACTTTCAGACAACAGTCGACTTGGTGTAGTAAGAACCTCGACACGACTGCGACGGGGCGCGCGATCCGCACTCTTGACAGGAGGAATTGAGGATGAAGGTTCTCGTGGTCATCGGCCACCAGCCGCCAGGCAGCTTCAACCACGCGATCGCGGAAACCGCGGTCGAGGAACTCGGCACCGCCGGCCACGAGGTCGTCTACCACGACCTTTACGCGGAGGGGTTCGACCCGATCCTGCCCGCCGACGAGATCCCGACGGACGCGCAGCTCGATCCGGTCGTCAGAAGACACTGTGACGAGGTTCTTGCCGCTGACGGCTACGTCATCGTCCATCCGAACTGGTGGGGCATGCCGCCGGCGATTCTCAAGGGGTGGATCGATCGCGTGATCCGCCAGGGAACGATGTATCAGTTCGGCCCCGACGGCATCGTGCAGCATCTGGCAGGAAGGCGGGCGCTGGTCGTCACCACCTCGAACACGCCGCGGGAGGACGAGCTGCAACTCTACGGCGATCCGCTCGAGAACCTCTGGAAGAATTGTATATTCGGCATGGTCGGGGTCGAGGAGTTCACGCGGCGCAACTTCGAGTCGATCATCATGAGCTCTCCCGAGCAGCGCGAGGGTTGGCTGGAGGAAGTGCGCCAGCTCGTTCGCGAAATCTTCCCGCCCGCCTGAGTTCTAACCTCGGATAGGCGCAAGCTCGAATCGTGTGACGCCGCCCTGGGTGAGCCCTCAACTCAAAAGTAGATCCACGGGGTCGTGAGGAAGCAATAGAGATGGCGCGGTTCATCGCAAGCCCCCAAGGGCTCGAACTCTCCTACTTTCGGTTGCTTCGTCCACGTAGCGTCTGTAGCAGTTACTTCTCCGTATGACCCGGTTTCGAAGGAGTCAGAAGAGGTCCAGTTAACGCAGTCGTCACCGTCAACGTTGCGAGTGCCGTTGGGGTTTACCTGAGTCCAGGCTTGGCCAGTCTCAACCTCGCTACTATGCGCGGGCTGGTCAGGAGCCGTATAAAGGTTTCCAGAGAGAAAATTGCTCCGGTTGCTTGC
>PIVZ01000607.1 GCA_003354045.1 bacterium | reverse complement strand
TTCTACACCCCAATTACGGGAAACATAGTGGGCGGCGCGGTTCAGGCTTCGCCCACGTGTCGGCAGTCAACCGGCGGGCGCGGCCCGGCCTCATCCGGGCGTCGATAGCCGCTCGGCAACCGCGGTCGTGGCCACGCCAGCGAGCGGCAGTTGCCGAGATCCGCCACTATCTCACCCACCCGGCTCTCCGACTATGCGAGCCAACTTGAGTAGCTGTGAGCTGATCTCGAGGCCGGCCCGCTCGGCGCTCTCGACGTTGATCTCGAAGCGCACCCGGCCTTCTTCTCTGAAGAAGTTGACGATGCCTCCCCTGCTCGCGAATCCCGGTATGTTGGCCACAGTGAGCACACTCTTACCTTCCGATGCTTCGAGGATGTCGTCCACTTGCTCGCTCTCGGCGGCGCCGATGAACACGATATGACAATGCTCCGATTCAGAGGCGATTTGTGGCCTGCTCAGTTCAATCGTTCTTCCGTGTGCCTGTTGGTACGTGATCGCCTGGTCGAATTCGGACCCGAACGGATCCTCTCCGAATATGCATATTTTCAGAGGAGCTTCCGCATCGGAGAACGATTGCTCGGACCATTTCACGAAAAGAGGAAACTTCGCCAGGAACGCCGCTTGCACTTTTCGCTCGAAAACCGAGGCGGGTCGTGGCTGAACCGGTTGCTTCACCTCCGCATCCTCCGCCGCACACGAGCCGCCCGGTGACACCGCGATCAACAGAGACGCCAGGGCCATGTATGTCGCCAACCTGCACGCACCCCTGCGCAACACGACCGAAGGCTGCCAAGACCTCGCCCAGTATCGTCGAGGTCCATGACCGCAACGCAGTCCTCCTCGCTTCTCGTGCGGGAGGCGGCACGGCCGGTCGTATGCTATTCCGTTCATCCTGCGCTCGTACCCTTGCTAGAAACTGTACGTGCCCTTCACCCGGAAGGTGGTCCCATCCTGCGCGATCGAGTCTTGTAGATGCTCCGTGCTGGCCGGCGTCGAGTAGTTCTCATCGAACAGGTTGTACACGCTGGCCGAGAGTTCCAGACCGTGCAGCAGCTCCTCGCTGAAGAGGGTCACATTCATCAGCCAGAAGTCGTCGACCTTGTTGCGCTCGAGGGTTTCTACCTCTCCACTGTGCTGGAGCTCGAGCCCGCAGAAAATCTTGTCCGTATGGATGGGCGCAATCAGGTTGAGCTTTGCCAGATGTTTAGGCGAGTTGCTCAACGTCTTTCCCGTCTCGACGTCTTCGGTCTCCTGGTAGGAATAGCTGGCGCGGCCGCGCAGGCCGTTGCTGTAGCGCGCGTCGAGCTCCACCTCGACGCCGGCGGTCTCCACCTCGTTTATGTTGCGGAACACCACAAGGTCATCGGCAGGATCGATTTCTTGCGAGATGAGGTCGCTTATCTCGTACCTGAACGCCGAGACAATGGCGCGCATGTTTCGTCCCAGGCTCTGCTCCAATACGAGCTGCGCGCTTTCGATGGTCTCCGGTTCGAGGTCGGGGTTGGCCTTCGCCGTCCAGTCACCGTCGTGATAGTAGGACTCGAAGGCGTTAGGCGCGCGGAAGGCCTCAGCATAGAGCGCCTTCAGCGTCGTACCCTCGGCCGCTTGGTAGATGAGCGCTACTCTCGGGTTGGTCGTCCCCCCGAAGCTGTCGTACTCGTCATGGCGAATTCCGGCGCTCAAGCTGAGTCCCGCCGGCAGACTGACATCGAGCTGCACGTAGGGCCCCCACACCTCGCTGCTGCGTTCGTCGTCCAGGTACACTTCGCGAGGCTCGTCGTCGAAGTTCGATTGGTCCTGGCGAAAATTATCTCTGAACTCGGCCCCGATCGTCACGCGGTGACGCTCGGCGAAGATCTTGCTCGCGCGGGTCTCGAACCCCCAGTACTCGCCCAAGGCACGGTCTCCGTTCAGTACGATATCGGGTGGATCGCCCTCTTCTGCGTAATCGAAGGGATAGTGGCCGACAAAATGATACCTGTCGTAGAAAACATTCGACGTCAGGCGCAACCCGCCATCGAAGGTGTGGTCGTACTCGAGGTCGATGTAGGCCTGGTCGTCGGTGTTACGATTGTCGGGGTGATTGAATGCCACTTCGAAAGCTCCGGTCGGCACGCCTTTGTCACGAGATACGTATGCTCCCGAAAGAGTGAAGCCATCGTAGGAAAGCCGTGTGAAGAAGCTATGGAACTCGTCGTAGTCGAGATCCTCGGCTACCCCGTCGTTCGTTTCGGGGTCGTCGTACTCCGGGTAGAACAATCGGCCTTCTCCATCGCTGTCGTAGACCGTGCCCGACATGACCACCTCGAGGCCGCTCGGATACTCATTGCCGTAGGTCAAGCGACCCTTGTAGGTGTCGAAGCTCCCCACTTCACCGGAGACCTCCACGCCCGCGATTTCTCGACCGCGCCGCGTGATGACGTTTACCACGCCGAAGAAAGCGCTCGTGCCGTACAGTGACGAACTCGGGCCGTGTATTACTTCGACGCGTTCGATGAGGTCCACGTCGATGATGGATTCGGTGCCGACGGCAGCGCTCGCGTAGATGTTGTCGTTTACCCGGTGCCCATCGATCAGCAGCAACGTTCGCGAGTTGTAGTCGCTCGGACGATTGAATCCGCGTACGCCGAGTGATTGATAGCTCCTGTCGTAATTGAGGTAGATGCCTCTTACGCTGCCGAGAATGTCCGCTAACGTGCGGTAGCCATATTTCTTGATCTCGTCCGAGTCCACTATGCTCACGGCGGAAGGGGCCTCACGGGTCAGTTGCCTGTATTTGGAAGCCGCGTAGACTTGCTCGACGTTGATATCCATCAACTCTTCCACGCTCAGTTCCATCAGCTCGCCGGTCGTGCGGGGCGCGGATGCGGAAACTGCAGAGGGCGTAGCCCCGACCGTGGCCAACGTGGCGAGAAGACACATTGAGACCGCCTTCCGAACGGCGCTGAGCGGTGGCTTCGGCGACAGCGGAAGTGGCGGCATTCAGGTCAGCTAAACGGGCTTGGGTCGCGGCGCGAAAGGCTGCATCCTGCGCGTTGCCACCACCTGACTCCACGTTGTGAGGAGTTTCTCAGCGGTTGTAGACATCGAGCACCTGCAATCGTGTGGCCTTGAGCCGGGTGACACCTGGGTCGTGCTCG
>PIVZ01000606.1 GCA_003354045.1 bacterium | reverse complement strand
GCCCCCCACGACGATAACCAGCAGCACGGGAAGGCCAAGGACGACTGCGGCGGCTTTGATGACGGTGCTCTTAGGTAGCTTCATGGCGACTATCTCCCTCGTTCGCGAAGCGCCCACCGGCTCCTGCCTCTCGGCAAAGGCATCAAGGTGAGCCCCGCGCGCTGCCCCTTAGACGCCAGGCCGCGAGAAAGTGTTACGGTGGAAGCGAGACTGGGCGGCGCCACGTACTTGTGGCCTGCCAGCCTTGCTTCCCGGCCACCGATGGCCGATTCTCAGTCGGGATGATGGAAGGGGCGCTGGTCTGGTTGGCCGCGACGCTGGTCTGTGCGGCTGTGGTCGTGTGGGCGTGGCGGTGTCCGCGCCAGGTGGTGGAGCGGCCGGTGATGGTTCTCGGCGGTGTTGCCCTGGTGTCGCTGCTGGCCGTGGCTGCTCTCGTGCGCGTCGATCCGTTCGGGTCTCGGCTCAGGCTCGATCCTTCGGAGGAGCCGATGATTGCCCGTGGCGACGAGGGGCGCGCCGTCTACGACGATGCCGTTCGTTCCTTTGGCGACGATGATGTCTTCATCGTCGCCATGGAGACGGACGAGGTTTTCACGCACGCCCAGCTTTCGACGCTCGAGCAGCTGGGCGAGGCTATTCGTCGCCTCCCCGGCGTGCGCTCGGTCGAAAGCCTGGCTGACACCACGGAGTTTCACTACGACGCGGCCGACGACGTGATCAGAGTCGATGACTTCATCGACGAGATTCCCGCGAACGCCGAGGCACTGGCCGAGCTTCGCCGCCGCGCGCTTGCCGACCCGGTATTTCCGCGCACCATCGTTTCGGCCGACGGGAGAACCGCCGCGATAAACGTCGCATTCGTTCGCATGACCGACGGCGAGTTCGTCGAGGCCGGAATCGATCCCACCATCCGGCGCATGCTCGAAGATGCCTCCGACGGCAGCCGGCGCTTCTTCGTCACCGGGCGGCGACACATCAAGGCCCGGGCGCACGCGATCATGGTTCGTGACCTCCTGAGCCTCATCCCGCTGGCAATGCTTGCCGGCTCGGTGGTGGCCTGGCTGCTCACGGGCTCACTGCGGAGCGGGTTCCTTCCCGTGGGTACCAGCCTGGTGGCCACCCTGTGGGTCTTCGGCGCGCTGTGCGTGCTCGGGCAGCCGCTGAACATCATCACTTTGGTGCTCGGCCCCGTGCTCATCTGTGTGGGCAGCGTCTACGGCGTTCACGTCTATGCCCGCTTCGATGAGTTTCTTGCGGAATCGGGATCGGCCCGCGAGGCCGCGGTTACCTGCGTAGGCTACACGCGGCTGCCGGTGGTAATCGCCGGGGTGACCACCTGTATCGGCTTTGCGGCATTGCTGCTCAGCGACACGCCCGCAGTGCAAGAACTCGGGCTCTATTCAGTGGTCGGCGTGGCCGCCGTAACCATGATCTCGCTCACGGCCCTGCCGGCGCTGCTCGGGATGCTGCCTGCTGGCGATGTCAGAGCGCGGTCAACGCGCGAAGAGGCCTCCGGGATCGTGGATCGCCTGCTGGTTGCGATGGCCCGCCTGGCAACAGGATACCCGGTGGCGGTGCTGGTCACCTGGGCTCTGCTCGCCGCTACGGCAATCGTGCTCATCCCGAAGATAGTCATCGACACCGACTACCTGAGCTTCTTCGACGAGCGCTCGCGAGTGCGCCGCGATTTCGACTCGCTGAGTGATCTTCTCGTCGGGGCGATGCCGATCTACGTGACGCTGGACGGCCACGAAGAAGGGACCTTCCGCGAGCCGGAGAACCTGCGCGCCCTCGAGCGCCTGCAACACGAGGTTGACCGGCTGGAGGGCGTGAGCGCGACACTCTCTCTCGTCGATTTCGTCAAGCTGCTGAACCGCGCCATGGAACAAGACGACCCTGGCGCTGCTCGGATTCCAGACACGCGTAGCAAGGTGGCAGATCTCGTATTCCTGATTCCCAAGGATCGCCTTCGCCGGTTTTCCAACTCTGACCACAGCCGCGTGAATCTGCTGGTGCGCACGGGCTGGAGCGGGTCGGCAAAGGTGCGCGACCTCGAGCGCCGGCTGCACGGGGCCATCAAGGCCGCCGCTTTGCCCGCGGATCTGGAGTCGGCGGTGACGGGCAAGACGATCCTCGTAAACCACGTGGCCGACGGCATTGCCGCCACACAGTTTCGCGCCGTGGGCGCGGCGACGTTCACCATCCTGCTGTTGATAACGTTCGCGTTGAAGTCGTGGCGCTTCGGCGTGATCGCCATGGTCCCGAATGTGGTCCCGGTACTGTTGTACTTCGGCGTGCTAGGCGCCGGTGCGGCAACGCTCTCGCTGCCCACGAGCCTGATCGGCTGCATCGCCCTGGGCATCGCCATCGACGACACCGCGCACTTCGTGGTGGCCTACCGGCGGCGACGCGGCGAGGGGATGGAGCCGGTCGAGGCCGCCGCCGAGTGCATCCGCCGGCTCGGACGCCCGATCGTCGTCACCTCGGTAATGCTGATGGTCGGCTTCCTGGTCTTCCTGGTCTCGGGGTTTGCGACCCTGCGCGAGCTCGGCGTGCTGCTGGCACTCACGATGCTGCTCTGCCTCGGCGCCGATCTGCTGCTATTGCCGGCCTTGCTGGTGCGGGCGAAGGCCTGAGAAAAAAAGTTACGGCGAGAACTGCAGGGCGGATATGGTGAAGTCCGAATCGTCTAGCTCGAGGTTGGGATCGAGCTCCTCGAGATGGAAGGTGGAGTTCGTCTCTTCGAGGATGTCCGTCATCTTGGATAACTCCGCGATCCACACGCCGTCGAACTCCTTGATCGATCCATGCGGTGACTCGAGCAACTTGGCCTCTACGCGGACGTCGTTCCAGTAGCGGGTCTTCAGCGGCACGTAGTGCGCCTTCTCCAGGTAGCTTATCGTACGCGTGTAGGATGACTTCGACTCGGGCTTCATCTTGGCATCCACGACGTAGCAGGAGACGCCGGCGATCTTCTCGTCCGGAAGCCGGGTATAGTTGGCATCTTCCAGATCGTGAACGCTCACGAGAAAGTCGTCGAAACTGAAATCGGTGCTGGCGATGTTCTGCCCTTTGAGGCTCACGCGATGCGTGCGCCCGCGACCCGGCGAATACATGAACTGCTCGTCCTCGTCATCGTCGTGG
>PIVZ01000605.1 GCA_003354045.1 bacterium | reverse complement strand
ACGATGCCAACTGCTTCGCCGTTGCCGAAGGTTGGGGCGGTGCGGCCGAGGGGCGCTCCGATTTCTTTGCGATAGCGATAGGTTCAGGGCTCGGCTCCGGTCTGGTCCTTGGCGGGCGGGTGTTCCACGGGTCCACCGGCTACGGTTGCGAGTTCGGCCACGCCGTCGTCGTGCAGGGCGGCAGACGCTGCGGATGTGGCAACCGCGGGTGTCTGGAGGCCTACGTTTCCGAGACCGGCATTCGCGATTGGATTGGAGATATCGGCGGTGGTCTGGCCGAAGCCGTAGCTCGAAGCGTGCGGCTCGGCGAGGGTGGTCACGCTCAGGCCCTGTTCGAGCTGGCCGACCGGGGCGACGAGGATGCCGTGTCACTGGCGGGCCAGGTGGTGGACGTGCTCGGTACCGGACTGGGCTCGGCCGTCAACATGCTGGATCTCACGACCATCGTGCTCGGTGGGGGGATTGCGCCGCCGGTGCTTGCCAGGCGCGAGCGACTGCTTGCCTCGATCGACCGCTCGCTGTTCGCCCGCAGTGTGGAGACCGTGGAAATCCTCGCGGCTTCCCGCGGACCGTTCTCCGGAGCCATCGGCGCCGCGCGATTGGCCATGCTGGCCCGGTGAGGAGAAAGGGATGGGCGATGTCGCGGAGATGGTGCGCTCGCTTTGCTTGTAGTAGGGCTGCTGGTGCGGAATCCGGGATATGGTCAACTAACCCCGCGGGGCGCGCGGGCGCCTGTCGGTAAAGGAAAAACTGCCGAATGAAACCTACAGTACTACCCATTGTTGCACTGGTCCTTGGCGGAGCGCTGCTGGCCGGCCTTGCCGGCTGTGGGAAACCGGGGAGCGAGCGAGCCGCCGCGCCGGCAACCAAGGCCGCCCCGGTGGATACCAAGGTCCGCGTCAGCTTCGAGCTGGTGGCGGAGGTCGTCGTTGCCGCCTTGCAGATCGACGTCGAGTACGCCGGCGCGAGCGGCCGTTTCGATGGCGAGGGCGACGCAGTGGCCTGCCAGAACAAGATCGACGGTGCGCTGAGTAGCTTCAATCACCTCGCCGAGTCGAAGACGCTACGTGCAGCTTTCGTGGCACTCAACGGCTTCCAGGGCCCGGTGCGCTTCCTCGAGTGTGACTACACGGGTGGCGGCGAGCCCGAGGACTTCCTCGTCGTGGTGCGCGATGCCTCCGCGCCCGATCTGAACGAAGTGACGCCTCCGGAGATCAAGGTCGTGGTCGAGCCCCGCTGAGGCCGCGCAGGGCAGGCAGGGACCACGAGTGATGACCGCGCGTCGCAAGACCAGACAGATCATGGTTGGGGACGTCGCCATAGGCGGCGATGCGCCGATCACCGTCCAGTCGATGACGACCACCAAGACCGAGGACGTGGAGGCCACCCTCGAGGAGATCCATCGCCTCGAGGAGGCCGGCTGCGAGATCGTCCGCGTGGCCGTGCCGCACCAGCGCGATGCCAAGGTGCTTGGCAAGATCCGCTCGCGCATGCACATCCCACTCGTTGCCGACGTTCACTTCGACTATCGAATAGCGCTCACGGCGCTCGATGGCGGGGTGGACTGCATCCGCCTCAATCCCGGCAACATAGGCTCGCGCGAGCGCGTGGAAGAAGTCACACGGGCGTGTAGTCAGAGGGGTGTGCCGATCCGTATAGGGGTCAACGCCGGCTCACTCGAAGAGGACCTGCTCGAGCGCTACGGCTACCCCACTGCCGAGGCGATGACCGAGAGTGCGCTTCGCCATGTGCGCATTCTCGAAGGCCTCGACTTCCACGACATCAAGATCTCGATCAAGGCATCGAACGTGGCGTTGATGGTTGCGGCCTATCGCCTGCTCTCCTCACGGGTGGACTACCCACTGCACCTCGGTGTGACGGAGGCGGGTCTTCCACCTTCGGGAACGATCAAGTCGGCAATCGGTATCGGCATGCTGCTGGCCGAGGGCATAGGCGACACCATTCGCGTCTCGCTTACCGCCGACCCCGTCGAGGAGGTGGAGGCCGGCTTCGATATCCTGCGCGCGCTGAACATCCGCGCCAAGGGGGCGTTGATCGTGGCCTGTCCGACCTGTGGGCGCATCGAGGTTGACCTGATCAAGCTCGTCGAGGAGGCCAAGGCGCGGCTCGCCCACATAGAGAAGCCGATAACGGTGTCCATCCTCGGCTGCGCCGTCAATGGGCCGGGCGAGGCCCGTGAGGCCGACATCGGCATCGCCGGTGGAAAGAACGGAGGCTTGCTCATTCGCGCGGGCCAGATAGTGGGCAAGTACAAGGAAGGCGAGTTGGTGAACCGTCTGGTCGAGGCCGTCGAGGCCATCGATGCGGGCGAGGAGCCGGCCAAGGGGAGGGCGGCCGTGTGAGCCCGTGTCGGCCGCCGAACTCAGCCTCTACAAACGCAAGCCACCAGACCGAGAAAGGAATCGAGCAGTGCGCTACTCACGACTACTAGTACCGACTCTGAAGGAGGACCCGGCCGACGCCGAGGTCGCCAGCCACCGGCTGCTGGTGCGCGCCGGGATGATCCGTCAGGTCGCCCGCGGGATTTATGACTTCTTGCCGCTCGGTCTGCGTGCGGTCAAGAAGGTCGCCGACATCGTCCGTGACGAGCTCGACCGCGCCGGCTGTCAGGAGGTGCTGCTGCCGATAGTGTCCCCCTCCGAGCTGTGGCGTGAGAGCGGCCGCTGGGACCTTTACGGGAAAGAGCTACTGAGGATGAGCGACCGTGCGGACCGCGAGTTCTGCTTCGGGCCCACGCACGAGGAGGTCGTGACCGACCTGGTGCGCCGTGACGTTCGCTCCTACCGAGAGCTGCCGCTCAACCTCTACCAGATCCAGACCAAGTTCCGCGACGAAATACGCCCCCGCTTCGGCCTGATGCGCGCCCGCGAGTTCTTGATGAAGGACGGCTACTCCTTCCACGCCGATTACGAAGACAGCGAGCGCGAGTACCGGAACATGTACGAGGCTTACGGTCGCATCTTCGCCCGCTGCGGGCTCGAGTTCCGCGCCGTCGAGGCCGACACCGGCAACATAGGTGGGAGCCTCTCTCACGAGTTTCAGGTGCTGGCCGAGTCCGGCGAGGACGAGCTCGTCAGCTGCTCATCGTGCAGCTATGCCGCCAACATAGAAAAAGCAGAAATCC